>JAGQVA010000695.1 GCA_020438265.1 Bacteroidota bacterium | reverse complement strand
AGTTTGATTCGAAAACTTACAAAACTATTAAATTTTGATGGAATTCCCTTAATCGATTACGGAGAATTATCCACTTAAGTGACCGATATCGGGCACCCCTGCGCGGTATCGCGCAAGTTGATATAATAACATCTCCTCCTAAGTAATTGTTATCCAGTGGTTTAGCTTGGTGGCACATTTGTTGGTTTTGCCCAATTGTCTAAAACCGAACACGATGATCCGAAATTATCTCCTAACTACTTTCAGAACCATTCGCCGCCAACCCCTTTTTAGTTTTATCAATGTAATGGGACTGGCAATTGGCCTGGCTTGTGCCGCGCTGATTTTTCTTTTTGTGAATGATGAATGGCGTTTTGACCAAAACCACGAAAAAAAGAATGAGATTTTCAGAGTGGTACGGTTTCAGTACAATCCCGACGGGAGTGTCAGGGATACAGATATTAGTTTGCCCATGCCTCTGGGAGGCGCAATGGTGGCAGATTATCCGGAAGTGCTAAATTCAGTTCGGCTGGACAATTCCAGCGCATATATCAGAAGGGGAGAAGCGACGATTGAAGAACCTATCGTACTGGCTGATCCTTCGCTGTTTGATATATTTACTTTTCCCCTGTTGAAAGGGCAGGCGATTCAGGGACTGGATGATGTGGTGATTAGCCAAACGATTGCTGAAAAATATTTTCCAGGTGAAGAAGCTCTGGGAAAGGCTCTTTCCATTCGCCTTGGAGGCGAGTGGCGGGAATTTATCATCCGTGGAATTGCCGAAGACATCCCTTCTTATCATTCCGTTCGGTTTGATATTCTCATCAATTACAAGAAACTTTCCCATATCTATACGTGGGTGAAAGAAGACGAAACCAACTGGTATTCAGCCAGCCCTTATACTTTTATAGAACTGGCCGAAGGTGCAGATATAGACAAATTACAGGCTGTTATGCCTGATTTTCGCCGCAAATATTATCCTAATGAAATTGAAAGGTTAAGAGAACAGGGCCGTTGGGAAGGAGACGGGATTCCCACCAATTATTATCTCCAACCGTTGACTGACATTCACCTGAATACAGAAATCAGTGGAGGATTGGTTTCTACCAGTGATCCAATGTACACATATATTCTTTCAGGAATTGCTCTGATTCTGTTATTAATTGCCTGTATCAATTTCACCACTTTGGCCATTGGACGGTCGGCTCGCCGGGCAAGAGAAATCGGCCTCCGTAAGGTCGTAGGTGCCAATCGATTTCAATTGATGTTTCAGTTTTGGGCTGAATCATTATTTCTGACCTTTTTGGCTCTGATTATCGGTCTGATTCTGGCGGAGTCGTTTTTACCCGTTTTTAACCAGTTATCAGGTAAGGATTTAATTTTCTGGGACTTGTTTTCTTTAGGAGGATTGGGGACCCTGATTCTGGCTACTCTTATCACTGGTATGTTGGCGGGCCTTTATCCGGCCCTGGTACTTTCCGGTTTTCGGCCTGTTGAAATATTCAGACAAAAAATCAAGATCGGTGGAGCGAATTTGTTTACTCGCTCATTAGTAGTTGCTCAGTTTACTTTATCTGTCATTCTGGTCATTGGTAGCATTGTGATGAGCGATCAGATTCACTTTATGAAAAATAAGAATCTGGGGTATGAGGCTGAGCAAATCGTAGTTGTCCCTACTCAATCTTTGGACGGAGACCGTTTACTGGATCGCTATCAGGATCTGGGAAGATCAACCCCCGAAATAGAAATGGTAGCAGGGAGTAATGTTTCCTTTACTCAGGGGCGCACACGGGTAGGGTTTCTTTACGAGGAAAAACTCTACGAACCGCATTATTTCCGGGTAGATGCAAATTATGTCGAAACCCTGGGTTTGAACCTCGTAGACGGGCGAAATTTTAACCCACAATTGGCTACTGACACCCTTCAAGCCATCCTGATTAATGAATCATTCGCCAAAACTCTGGGCTGGGAAGATCCTGTAGGAAAACCGCTGACAGGATTCAGCCGGGGACGTTCGGGAATGGAAAACCCTGTGATTATTGGTGTGGTGAAAGACTACCATCTGCAATCACTGGCACTGGATATTCCTCCAACCGTCCTTTCGCTGGAACCCTCTTTGTCATTTCGGTTTATTCTCCTAAAAATCAAAACCAACAGGATTTCCGAGACGATTGCATCAATCAGACAAACCTGGGAGGAAAATCAGGCGGGAATTCCCTTTGTATATAGTTTTCTCGATGAAGATATGAACAGCCAATACGCAGCGGAGGAACGTTGGGGAAAGATTGTTTCCTATGCCTCATGGCTAACGATTTTTGTGGCTTGTTTGGGTTTATTTGGCCTTTCTGCTTTGTCTGTTGTAGGGCGGGTCAAAGAAATAGGAATTCGCAAGATTCTGGGAGCTTCAGTTTCGCAGATTACGATTTTGGTATCGAGAGAATTAAGTTTTCTGGTCCTCATCGCCTTTGTTATTGCTGCTCCTATCGCCTGGTATATGATGAATGAATGGCTGGCTGAATTTGCCTATCGCATCCAAATCGGGGGAATGACCTTCCTTCTGGCTGGTGTGATGATGATGGGGATTACGATTCTGACGATTAGTTATAACAGCATTAGGGCAGCCCGTGAAAACCCGGTGAATGCATTGCGGGATGAATAATGATTTTTTCGACGTCACGGCGCACCAAAAAAATAATTTTTTATGTTTAAAAATTACCTGAAAATATCCCTCCGAAACATCCTGAAAAATCGCCTGACATCCGCGATCAATATCCTGGGATTGGCAATAGGAATTGCCGTTTGCCTCATCATCTGGCTTTTTATCAGCCACGAATGGAGTTATGATCAATTCCATCAAAAATCTGATCGTATTTTCAGGGTATATATGCATAACCAGTCCGGGGATGAAGAAATGAGTTATAGCTCTACATCCTTCTTACTGGGAAAAACATTAAAATCTTCTTTTCCCGAAGTAGAAGCAGCCACAATCCTTACCTCTTTTGAAGATTTTGTGAAGGTGGGTGAAAATACCTGGTCAGAAAGAATTCACCTGGCTGGCCCTGATTTTCTGGAAATGTTTGATTTTCCTCTTCAGCAAAAAAGTATAACAGATCCTTTGTCCAATCGAAATACCGTTCTGTTAACTAATGAAAAAGCTCAGAAATATTTTGGGAAAGAAAACCCTGTTAATCAGTCAATTACTATCAGGGCAGGAGAAGAATGGCAGGAATTTATAGTTAAAGGTATTCTTGCAGATATTCCTTCAAATTCCAGCCTGCAATTCGACTTTCTCATCTCTGACCTTCACGCTGATAATCTTTATAGTGAAAGATTCCTCAATTCCTGGTTTGGAACCATGCCTGAGACCTATATTCTTACAAATGGAAAAGTTACGGATGAAGACTTGGAAGCAAAATTTCCTGCATTAATGGCGCAGGTTTTAGGGGATAATTATCAGGAGGGACGATATGATCTCAGGTTACAAAAGCTGACAGAAATTCATTTGGATACTTCTGTCGGTTCAGAAGAAGCCATTTCTGTCAATCCCCGTTATAGCTATGTTTTAGGGGGAATCGCACTAATGATCTTGATT
>JAGQVA010000694.1 GCA_020438265.1 Bacteroidota bacterium | reverse complement strand
GGTTATTCATACCATGAAAAGACTCATCCTAACCTTTATTCTCCTGAATTCACTCTCATTTATTCTCCAGGCTCAAACTACTCCCATTCAGGACTTCAACCAACTCCGCCTAAAAACCAACCAACGCGCCATGTACGTCCTCGGAGGCTGGGCCGCCACCAATATCACCACCGGCCTCATCCTCCGCTCCCAAGCCACCGGCACTGAGCGCTATTTCCACGAAATGAATGTCTTCTGGAATCTGGTTAATCTCGGGCTGGCAGATGGTCCTATTATCAGCTCATTCAGAGAGCAACCTCTCGAAACGGATCTATGGAAAACCATCAAAGCCCAAAGTCAAATCGAAAAAATCCTGCTGTTTAATGCCGGGCTAGATCTGGCTTATATGGCTTCCGGGGCTTATTTGATCGAGCGTAGTAAAACTAACCCCGCTAACGCTGGCCGCGCAGAACAATTCAACGGTTATGGTCAATCCCTGATTCTGCAGGGAGGATTTTTATTTGTGTTTGACTTGACGGCTTTTTTGATTCATCAGCGAAATGGGAATTTGCGGTTGCGCCCGCTGGTGAGTGGTCAGGGGATGGGAATGGGGTTTAGGTTTTAAGCCGCCACCCGCCGCACAATTTCCTGCGTAATCACCCTCACTTCTGCCCCCGGATAAAAATTCGCCCAAACCATCCAAAGCATCTGATTGGCGTGCGTTACACGTGTAACATAATTTCCTTTTTCATCTCTGCCATAAGCATCTACATTCGGTACGTAGCCATCAAACACATCTACAAAGTCATATTCTTCAAAATATTTAACCGTAACATTCTGGCTGCCAAAGGTTTCTGTAATGATGTTCTCATTCGCTTTGATGAAGGCCAGGGTATAAGCAACCTGCTTTCCATTCAGATCTACACCATAAATTTTTTCTTTAGCTCCAATTCGCTGATCTTTATAATCTACAGTCGGAAAAGCCAGTTTTGAAGTAGATTCGTCATAATGCCCGCCCGGCGCATAAAGCAGTTTATTGAGCATCATACGGGTCATCTTTTCGTCCAGACTGTTGGAAGGCGGATTGTTAAAGATTTTTCCGTTAGGATATAATCGTTTATAGGCGCCAAAGGTCATAAATACTGCGGAAAAGGTTTCAAACCGTTCGTTGGAATCAGCTACCTTTCCATAGACCTGTTCAATGAGGGATTGAGAATGGGTATCAAAAATTAATAAATTATGCTCTAGTTGTGCCAAAACCTTCAGATTCATTGATTTGCCGTTCAATTCATTTTTAAAAACGACTCCCAGATTGGACAATCCGCAAAATGTCATCACTAAATCCTGACCGGCTAAATTTAACCCGGCTACATGGGGCCTTTCAATCCAATGTTGAGGAAAAGCTGCGGCATCTCCATTAATGGCTACCACCAAAACCATATCCTTTTCGGAAATCTCATGCTGAACTTCAGAAACAGTGGTATATTTTGCACTCTTATGTTTGCTTTTGAAAATGACATGAGTGGGTAAGACAAAACCATTGGCAAATAAAAAGGAAAATGTACCTATGTAAGTCGCCATCCAGCCCGTAGCTATTCCAATCGTAAAAAAGCCTGTCAAAATTGCTATCGAAAAACTAACCAGCCCCATCACAATCAAAGGAATGCGATAGTTAAAAACACTATACACAAAGTGTCTGGGAAATTTGAAAAATAGCTGGATAAAATCGAAAAAGGCTATAAAACCCAGAAAAGCGCAGACCAGCGAAATGATAAAACTAATGGCAAATACAGTCATGAGCGGAAAATTGTTGATTCATTTGTTGTAATGACTTTATATAGAATAAAAACACGGGACATTACCGGTTGTTAGAAGTTCTATATAGCCATATAGAGAACAACACGTGTAAAAGAAAATTTTTAACAAAAATTCAAACAATTCGCCCGTGAATCGGTCTTTAAAAGAAAAGAAACAACAAACATTAAGATTATGCGCTTTTTATTATCAATATTATTAAACGGTTTATTTGTATTAATCTCTGCCAAATTGCTTTCAGGAGTAGCGGTGGATGGTTATGTCACAGCGATCATCGTTGGAGTGGTTTTGGGGCTGGTAAATGCATTTATTAAACCTGTTCTTACGATACTGACCCTTCCGATTACTGTAGTAACCCTGGGACTGTTTCTATTGGTTATTAATGGATTAATGGTTCTTGCTGTGGATGCATTAATTCCGGGATTTGCTGTCGACGGCCTCCTCTGGGCAATTGGATTTTCTTTATTGCTAACTGTGTTAAATGCTGTTTTGGGCATTTCAGATAGGAAGGAAACGAAATAGTCCTTTTACGGAGTCTTGGATTTTTACCACATAGGCACATAGCCAATTTGTATAAAGAAGAAAACATAGGAGAATTGTGTTTCTCCTATGTTTTCTTCTTTGATAGGTTGTACCAAAATTTCTATGTTTCTATGTGGTAAAACAAACTCACCCTTAATCAAAACCCCATAGCCGTATCATCCCGTCGAGGGTCAGCGCCTCCTTCCAGCCTGCCATCTGGCAGAACCAGAATCCCTTCCACCCGGCCAATAGATCCTCTTTCCTTTAATTCATGTCCCATGAGTTGAAGTGCTTCAATTAGTTCCGGGCTAAAGGCATCATCCTCAATTTGGATCACATCGGGTTTCCATTGATGATGAAAACGATAAGCATTAATGGATTCCTGCATGCCCATTCCGAAGTCCACAACATTGACGATATTTTGAAATACGGAAGTGATAATCGTTGCTCCACCGGGTGTACCCAAAACCATAAATAACGAATCATTTTTGGAAAGAATCGTAGGCGTCATCGCACTGAGCATTCTTTTTCCCGGCTGAATGGCATTGGCTTCAGCTCCCAATAATCCAAAAGCGTTGGGAACGCCAGGTTTGGCGCTAAAATCGTCCATTTCATTATTGAGAAAAAAGCCCGCTTCTCCCACAACCACACAGGAACCATAACCACCATTAATGGTAGTGGTAATAGCCACAGCATTTCCCCATGGATCAACAATCGAAAAATGGGTAGTTTCCTCACTTTCAGGTGGAGCAGGAGTTCCAGCACTTATGACTTCACTGTCAGTAGCCGAATCGGGAGAAAAATTGGCCATCCGGTCATCCAGATACTCTTCTTCCAATAGCCCCGAAGCTGGAACGGGATAATAATCATTGTCTCCGAGATGTTCCGCGCGATCTGCATACACACGTCGTTCAGCTTCCACCATTAGATGAATGGCTTCAGGGCTATGGAAACCATACTGCCCGATATCAAATGGTTCGATCAATTCCAAAAGCTGTACCAGTGCAATTCCCCCACTGGAAGGTGGAGGCATACTTACCACATCATATTCGCGGTATTTCCCCCGGATAGGTTCCCGCCAGACAGCCCTGTAATTTTTTAGATCTTCATGAGTCATTATTCCGCTTCCCCTTTCCATTTCGGCTACGATTTTATCCGCCGTTTCTCCCTCGTAAAAACCTGCGATTCCATTGTCTCTGATTAGTTCCAGCGTATGGGCCATATCAGGCTGGATCAGCATATCACCTTTCTGCCATGATTCTTT
>JAGQVA010000693.1 GCA_020438265.1 Bacteroidota bacterium | reverse complement strand
TATTTCTCATACCAATGGGTTTGGCAATTCTTTCCTGGAAAAAATCATCAATAGGCATTTCTGCTTCCGTTTCTATGACTTGCCCTAAAACCGCCATTCCCAAACGCGAATAAAGATATCGCGTACCGGGTGCAGAAAGCAACTGAGTTGTCGAAAGGAACTGATAAAGATTTGCAGGTTCAAAGTCCCGATATGCCAGCGCCTGTTCTGCCTGGGTTAATTCTAAATAATTCCCCAAAGCCTCACTCACCAGGCCTGATGTATGGGTGGCCAGATCAACAACTGTTATTTTTTCATTACCAAATACAGGCAAGCTTCCAGGAAGTCTGTTATTCAGCGTATCATTTAGTTGTAATCTTCCTTCCTGGATCAAATCACTTGCTAACACACCCGTAAATACCTGACTTAACCCACCCAAAGCATATAGAGTCGTATCAGTAGGATAAAACCCCTTTTCCGGGTCCGATTTACCAAAATGAAAAATTCTGGCTTTTTCGTCCTTCCAAATTCCTACAGAAACTCCGGATAAAAAGCCAAAATCGGTATAAGCATGGATCAGTTGATCAAGTTTTTCATCAATGGTCAGTGGAACCAGTTCATCCTGCCTGCCACAGGAGAATGAAAAACATATAGCTATCATTAACAGGGTGATTCTTTTCATGGCTTTATTATTTCTTTTTATTATTTGTAGACATTTGCCACCGCCAGCCGGCATTCAGTCCAATTTGAAAAGGTCGCAAACGCGGATATAATGGATGAAAACCTCCTGTCGGAAATCTGGAAACACCTATCTTGGAAGTCAGGCCCAACAAAAGTATCTGATTGTTTGCTAATAATCGTTTTATCCCTCCTTCCAGGACAAGATTACCTTGCAAGGGATTGACAAAACGCATGATCGATTCTTTGCGATTGTCCTCGATATGAATCGCTTTCAGGATATAAATACCTTCTCCTCCCAGAGAAACAAATGGGAATAATTTTGCTTCCGTTTCTTTTTTTGAAAAATCCCAACTCAGCAAAACAGGAACAGAAAGTCCCAAAAATTCATTCTGAAAGTTTATCCTTTTTTGAGAAGTATGGTAATATCCTGCCCCTGACTGGATACTCAGTTTATTATTAAAGGAATAAACCACATCAAAACTGGCAGTTGGTCTAAAGCTGCCCGAGTAAAATGGTTTAAAAGCTTCAGCGGAGGAAAAAGAGGTATAATTAGCGCCCAAACGCCCCCCCAGCATAAGACTTGTCTGGGCAAAACCTTCTATCGATATGCTCAAACAAATCAGGAGAAGTATTCCTACAAAACGATTACACATGGTCTAAAAAGAATTTACCGGTAAAAATACAAGAGTATTTCTACCGGTAAAAAAACAAATTAGCGTCCGGATGACTTATTTAATGCCTATAATGAGATTCCTTTCCTGGAGATTTTTTCGATCTTACCTTCATCTGAAATTCTGAATCCGGTTTTATCAATCAGCCTTACCTCCGCATCTTCCTGACCGGATACCTCATAGGTCAGTCTTCCCATAAAATTGGGCTCCAGATAAACATATTCTGAATATGTGTGATTGGTTTCCCCTTCTTTCATCTGACATGCCTCTGCGATCAGTTGCTGGTCAATGATTTTTCTTCCATCACTGGTCAGAAGAAAATGTTTGACACAGTCTTTATCTGTGTGTCGCAGAATCAGGGTTTTGATATTGGCGCTCACCTCTTTCACTGCCTCGCCTTGAAAAACGCCATAAGAGTGAGAAATAAGCGTATGTTTTTCAATCATGGCATGAGGAATTTCGACGCCTTCTTCTACCAGTTGAAAAAACCAGATAATTGATTCATCATTGAAGCGGGAAAAATGAAGGCCCGCAGTTTTTAAAGAATAAGATTGGTTTGGTGTTGGTTTGTTTATGGACCGGTCTACTGGGTTACAAGCAAGAAACAGGAAGGGAATGAGGATGAGAAAGGAGTATTTCATTGTTTATTTGTTTATGAGGGCAATGATACTTCTATTCATTTATAAAGTTTGGTGCCATTGAATAAGTGCCACAGGTCAATGAGAATTTGCAGATTTTTGCCGTAATTGTCATCTTTCGATTATTTTTAGAAAACTTTTATGCAGAAAATTACTACTACATTCATTTGCCTGACTCTCCTGATCTTTAGTTGTGGAGAGGCAACAAAAACACAAAAAACCAATGCTGAAGATACGACCTCTCAGCCAGCGGATTCTGAATGGAAAAGCCTTTTTAATGGTAAAGACCTGACCGGATGGGTAGTTCACGGAACGGAAAAATGGTACGTGGAAGATGGAATTCTCATCTGTGAAAGCGGCCCCGATGAAGATTACGGCTATCTTAAAACCGAAGAAACTTTCAAAGATTTTGAACTAACCGTTGAGTTTAAGCAGGAAGCCAACGGTAACAGTGGTATCTTTTTCCGCTCTTCAGTGGAAGGTACCATCATCAGCGGCTGGCAGGTGGAAGTTGCTCCTCCAAATCATGATACAGGAGGCGTGTATGAATCGTATGGTCGTGGTTGGCTCGTTACTATTCCTGATGAAAAAGAGAATATCCTCAAAATGGGAGAATGGAATCAGATGAGAATCAGAGCCGTCGGCGATCAGGTAACTACCTGGCTCAACGATCAGGAAATGGTTAATTTTTCTGACGAAAAGATCGGCGAAGCAGAAGGTTCCATTGCACTCCAGATTCACGACGGAGGAGGAATTAGAGTTAACTGGAGAAATATTCAGATTAAATCTTTGTAGGCAAAAATATTCCCCTTTATAAAAAGGAAATTGTTCTTTATCCTTGCATATAATCAATTATTGCACAGGTGAAAAACACTTTCCTTTTTCTTATTCTATCTTTCCATTTTCTGGTTTCTTTCAGCCAGATTACCATTAATGGTTATATCTCGGATAAAAACTCTGGCGAAGTCCTGGTTGGTGCTGTTATTTCAGTTCCTGAGCTGAAAATTGGAACTTATTCCAATAAGTATGGATTCTATTCTTTAACCATAAAAGCAGATAGCGCCATCGTTCATGTGGATTATCCCGGGTATAATCACCTCACCCAAACCTTCTATTCCAGTCAGAAACAATCTGGCCATTTTACCATGACTGAAAAGGAAATCAGTCTGGATGAAGTGGTTATTACTGAACAAAAAGCCAGAGAAAATGTAGAAAGGCCCACCATGAGCAAGATAGACATCAACGTTGAAGAAGTTGAACTGCTGCCTTTCATTGGAGGGGAAAAAGATCTTTTGAAAGGAATTCAACTGCTTCCTGGTGTCCAATCCGGTGGAGAGGGGTCTTCCAATTTTTACGTGCGAGGCGGCGGCCCTGATCAGAATCTCATTCTGATGGACGAAGCTACGATTTATAATCCTTTTCACATGGCGGGATATGTAAGCATTTTTAATACAGATGCGATTCGCAATGTAACCCTCCACAAAGGAAGTTTCGCAGCTAATTTTGGAGGCAGGCTCTCTTCTATTCTTGACATTTCCATGAAAGATGGAAATATGAAGGAATTTCACGGAGAGGGAGGAGTTGGACTGATCAGTTCGCGGTTTACCCTGGAAG
>JAGQVA010000692.1 GCA_020438265.1 Bacteroidota bacterium | reverse complement strand
GTCCCTACAACCACCATCCCCCATTTTGCCGTCATATTCCTTTTGCTTAGTTTTAGGTCCATGAAAACAAACATCATGAAGTATGAAAATCAGTAATGAAGTCAAATTCGGTATTATTTCTATCATAACCATTGTCCTGGTTGTGATGGGACTAAACTATATGGCTGGATCAAAGTTCTTTGGCGCACCATTGACGCTTTATGCCAAGTACCAGAACGTACAGGGACTTATCCGGGGTAACCCTATCACTATCAATGGATTGAATGTGGGAAAAGTAACCAACCTGACCCTGGATATGAATGCGGGTTTAGCCACTGCAACCCTGGAGTTTAATGATGGACTGGACATTCCTGTAAATGCGGAAGCACAGATTTATAATATTGACCTTTTGGGGCAAAAGGGGGTGAAAATTGCCGTGCCTGATTCTCTGGTTCCTGCGAATAATTATTTTTCTGATGGAGCAGAAATTAAAGGAGTAGTCGAAGCAGGTATATTTGATGAAGCTTCAGAACTGGTTAAAACGCAGGGAGCGGAAATCTTGATTGAGGTTGCCAAGTTATCTGTACAGTTAAATGAGATTGTAAAACTGACCAAAAACCTGCTCACTGATACAGAGAATAATAACACCATTCGGGCAATGTTGGGAGATATTCAGGCGACAACTGAAAACCTGAAGAGTATCACTACAAAAGTAGACAGTCTGGCTGGAGAGATTAATGGAATTGCCTCTAACGCAGGGAGTATTGTGAAAAACGTCGAGAATAATAATGAAAATATTGAAGGTATTATCTCAAATATCCGCAATACTACTGATTCTCTTGCCAAAGCATCAGATGAAGTAACTCAGCTCCTGACTGATGCCAGCGACGCTGTGGCTACTGTGGAAAATATGATGTCCAAACTGGATACCACTGGAGGTACTTTGGGCCTTTTACTCAATGATACACGCCTTTACGACAGTCTGGCTGTTACCACAGAAAATGTAAACTCAGTATTGCGCGAAGTCAAAGCAAACCCTCAGCGGTTTTTTGATGATATAAAGATCTATCTTATTGAGAGAAAGAAAAAAGAAGATCGGGCTACCCGAAAGACTCAAAAAGAAAAAGCGAAGCAGCAAGACTATACAAACTAATGTAAGATTTGCGCGGGAATGTGTTTTTTCGTGAAAATCGGAAAGATTTTTGCTGTAAAAACGTTAGCTAAATAATTGATCCAAAATCTAACTTTTACCGAAACAACACAGAGGTTTTAATATGATTAGATGGGTTATAGCAAATTTACATTCTTCCTCTGCCTTCTCCTGTTTTCAGAGCTTCAGGCTCAGACAAATCGTTGGATAGTTGGTTTCAAAGGGGCACCAGTTACAAAAAATGCATCAGATAAATTTCTTGATGTCAGGAATATTGATGCCCAAACTCAGACCTTGATTTTTGACAGAGATATGAATATATCAGAAGTCAAACAATTAACAGGGGATAATGATCTATATTTCATTGAGCCGGATGCTGCGGTAAATGCTTTGAATACTCCAGATGATTCAGCATATAATTATCAGTGGTACCTCAAAAACTCTGGTCAATTGGGTGGGATTATCGGAAATGACCTGGGGGCTGAAATGGCCTGGGAACAGGAAACCGGTAAGGAAGACGTTGTTGTAGGAATTCTGGATTCAGGAATTGACTGGAAACATCCCGATCTGGTGGAGAATATCTGGCAAAATTTGGGTGAGGATGCAGATGGGGATGGTGTTGTAATTATATGGAATGGCAGTACATGGATCTTTGATCCTGATGATGAGAATGGCATTGATGACGATGGAAATGGCTATATAGACGACTTCATTGGATGGGATTTTGCCAATGATGATAATAACCCTATGGATGACCATATTTCTGGTCATGGGACCCATGTGAGTGGGATTATCGGAGCCAAAGGAAATAATGGAAAAGGCATTTCGGGAATTGCCTGGAATGTAAAACTGATGCCTTTAAAGTTTCTCGATGAGAATGGAATGGGTTATACTTCAGATGCTGTATTAGCCCTTAATTATGCACTGCAAATGGGAGCAAACCTCACCAATCACAGTTGGGGTGGAGGTACATTTAGTCAGGCTTTCAGTCTGGCCATAGATCAGGCCACTGTTCAAAACCATCTTCTTGTGGCAGCAGCAGGTAATAATTTTGGCAATGATAATGATGTCGCCCCGCTTTATCCGGCAAGTTATTGTCAGGAAAATATCATTTCAGTTGGAGCATCTACCAATAAGGACAGTGTTGCAGGATTTTCAAATATTGGCAAAACGAGTGTTGATCTTTTTGCTCCTGGTGTAGGGATATATAGTACATTACCAGGAGATAATTATGGCTATCAAAATGGAACCTCTATGGCAGCGCCCATGGTGAGCGGAGCGGCTGCGTTGATTCTTAGTCAGAAGGGCTCAATGAGTCCAGTGAAGATCTCCCAGTATCTTCAAAAGTCGGTTAGTCAATATACTTCCATGAGGGATAAAGCTGCTTTTGGAGGGAGATTGAATCTTTCAGCTTTGATTAAAGCGCCACGCTTTTGGCAGAAGCAAAATAATTTCCCCGAGAAAGATGTAACCTTTAGTCCAGCCGGAAGGAGTTTCCATATTGAAAATCAGGGACAAAATGCCTGGGTATCTGCTTATCGCCCTGATGGAGCTGTTTTATGGTTCAAAAAATTTGATCAATTATCTTTTCAGGATATTGTTTTCTCTCAGAACAAACTGTTTGTTGTTGGAAAAACACAGCAGGCCAATTCCAATGGTTTTCTTCTTTGTTTGGATATGAATGGTACAGTCGTTTGGATGAATGAATACCAAACGTCTTTTGCTTCCGGTTTTCATATTCTCTCTAATAATGATTCTTCTTTAATGGTTGCCGGGTATGTGGCTTCATTGCCAGATACTTCCATGGTGTTGGCAGAATTTAGCCAAACGGGTGCAACGAAATGGATGAAAAAGCTTGGGAATGTGGGAAATACCTGGATACCTGTTGACCTTGACGTCTCGTCCAATGGCCATTGGGCTGTTCTTGGAAGAGAAAATACAGACAGATCTTTTTTTTTTTTTTTTAAAACCAATAATCTGCTATCTGGGACTCTAAACACTCAAGGACAAGGCTCACAAGGACAGAGCTCACAGGGGCAGAGCACCAAAACTACCGTTACCAAATCAAACTCAAAAGCAGTTCAAAACCAGCCAGCCAGTCAGAGTTTGGTCGTTCCTCTGTTTGATACTTATTTCTTCAATAAGACCAATGGCCAGTTGATTCCCAAAGGGGCAATAGAAAATCAGGTCAATGGTAATTACAATCTGGCTTTTATTGTGATTGATTCTACTGGGGAGAAAAGTGTGCGTCTGGTTAATTTTGATGAGGAACAGGAATCTCTTTCAAATATTCGAAGAGTTCTCATTGGCTCAACGGCCCATTCTGATATCAAAATGACAAGAGATTTTAATAACGATCTTTTTCTTCTTACCGCATCTGCCGACAGTGCTAATGTGGGAGGAGAATCCGTATTTCTTCATCTTGATGAAACCGGAATAATCAATCAAAGAAAGTTTCTTT
>JAGQVA010000691.1 GCA_020438265.1 Bacteroidota bacterium | reverse complement strand
GATTCTGACTTAGGGTCGGACTTGGGAAAGTCCGACTACAGGGCTTCATGGCCTGTGTACCGACTGCTCAGGCAGACCAAAGTAATCGGGCTTTCCCAAGCCCGATCCTCCGTTTGAATCTGCGCGATCCTAACCTTAAGAAGAAATCTTCTTATTCGTCTTCACCCCCAATTCCCGCAATTTCTCCGCTCTGGTAGCCAGATTCCCATGTCCATTCACCAGCTTATTCATTGCATCACTATGAGAACGCGAAGCACGGTCCAGATGAACCCCCAACTTTTCCATTTCCTCCACAAAACCCACAAATTTATCGTAAAGCGCTCCTCCCTGACGGGCAATTTCCTGGGCATTGGCGTTTTGATGTTCCAGTTTCCAGATGGAAGCTACGGTTTTAAGTGTAGCTAAAAGCGTCGTAGGGCTCACCAGAACAATTTTCCTTTCCCAGGCATATTGAAACAAGTCCGTCTGATGTTGAATCGCCAGACTAAAAGCCGGTTCAATTGGCATAAACATCAACACAAAATCCGGAGACTGAAGCGCAGGAATTGCCGGATAATGTTTTTCGCTGAGTTGATTAATATGATTGTGAATGGATCGTAAATGCTGCTTGAGTGATTGATTTTTAGCTTCACGATCTTCTAAACTGGAAAATTGTTCATAAGCCGTCAATGATACCTTGGCATCAATAATTATGTGTTTTTGATCCGGTAAATTGACAATCACATCTGGCTGAAGCCTTGAACCGTTTTCTGAAACCAGTTTCATATCCTTTCCCTGGACAACATACTCTTCTCCTTCCCTCAAACCGCTTTTTTCCAGCACTGTTGCCAAAACCAGTTCGCCCCAATTTCCCTGAAATTTGGAGTCTCCCTGAAGGGCGCGCGTCAGATTCTGTGCATCTTCACTCATCTGATGATTGAGGGAAACCAGTTTTTCAATTTCCTTTTGCAGGTTAAACCGCTCGCGGGCTTCCTGATAGTAAGCATCTTCGACCCGCTTTTCAAAAGAAGTCAGTTTTTCCTTGAGAGGATCAAGCAATTGATTAAGAGAAGATTGATGGGTTTGGGACAGTTTCTGAGCATTATTTTCCAGAATGCGATTGGCCAGATTTTCAAACTCGGTTTTGAGGCGAGTTTCGCTTTGGGTACCTTTTTCCACCTCCGCCTGAAGTTTGGTTTTTTCATCCCGGAGGACATTCATTCTTTTCATAAAAACCAATAAAATTATCAAAGCTCCCGTCAGAGACCCCAGCAAAAAGCCAAAAAGAATAGCTACCCAGTCAATCATAATCCCATTTGCTAATTTTAGTGGGAATAAAGATAGAAAAAAAATTCATATCTATTGCGCCGCATTGAAATGGCGGCGCAATGGCGGCGCAATGGCGTGCAAATTTAGGCGGGGACTCCCGCAGAAGACTCAGCACTATTGTGCCGCCATTTCAATGCGGCACAAAAAAATGCTAAAGCATTTCTAAATCCAGTCTGCGATTTACTTCCTCCATCTCAACCCCACAATCTATGTTCTCCGAAATACCCACCAACTTCTCCCGAAGCTTAAGCAAAAAAGCCTTATAAGCTGGCGAATCAGCCTTCAAAGGACGATGTTTCAAATCCCGATGAATTTTTGCCCATTCCCTCATCAATCTCTGAGCATCTTCCGATACATACACCTCCACAAATTTTTCCCAGATATAATCTTCGGCAAAAGAAGTAGGATGAATAAAATCGTCTTTATAAAACCGATAATCCCTTAAATCATCCAGCATAATCTCATAAGAAGGGAAATAATAAACAAAAGGATAATGAGTCGCTAATTCATGGCAAGCCAGCCGCAAAACAGATTTACTAAGATTATTCTGGCTCAAACCATCCCTGATATGACGAATAGGGCTGATTGTAAGAATGATTTTTAACTGAGGGTTTTGGTTAATCAAAGAATCAAAAACAACTTTCAAAGCCCCGGTAATCTCTTCCACTTTCAGCAAATCTCGTGAGAATAAACTTCCTGAAAATTTATGGCAATTGGCAACAATTTTCCCATCACTCTTTTTGCGAAAAACGAATGCAGTCCCAAAAGTCAGGATTAACCAGTCGGTATTAGGTAGCCAGGAAATCAATTGTTTCATCGCCTTTCTTGTCTGCTCCTCAAAACGTCCTTTTTCAGCCTCCCGGAATTTTCCATGCAGATCAAAAGAAAACCATTCTCCCAAATGATCGGCATATTCTGATTCAAAATAAACCTGCCTATCAATTGCTTTTTGTAAAATTTTCCCAATGGAAAGAGGGTTGTAAAAAATCCCCAAAGGATTCACCAGCGTTTGAAATTTCATTTCCTCCAGCCTTTTCCCCATGCTTTCAGCAAAACAAGATCCCACACTCAAAATCTTCTTTTGATAATCTATCTGATCAGGTGAGTGGGGAATTTGAATCTCCGTTCTGAATTTCATCTGTGCAACTTATTGAATGGATTCTTCATCTAAAGAATGAATTCTCATATTATGCAAAAAATCCCGCTTCTGATAATTATTTGTTTTTCCTTTCCCCTTTTCGTCTTTGGGCAGACATCTGCTTCTTCAGGCATTTACTACATTTCTGGAATCGTGGTGGATGAGCAAACCAAAGACTCCATCCCTTATGTTCGGATTCAGGTCAATCACACCAAAACCGGGGCTATGACCAATTCGGAGGGATTTTTCCGCATTCCGGTGGGTCTGCTTGATACGCTTCACTTTACCCATATCGGGTATGAGAAAAGTTCTTTTATCGTTCGTGATTATCTGGAAAAATATCAGGGTAGTCTCGATCAGGATATTTTGGTTGTCAAATATATGCGCAAGACAGATTATTATCTGGATGAGGTAACCATTTTCCCTTATGATAGTCCTGAAGAAATCAGAGTCGCTATCCAGAATATGGAGGTTCCGAAAAACACGCCTCAACAAATTGCGGAAGGAAATTTAAGTCCTGAGATTATGCAAATTCTGATGCAATCATTGCCCATGGATGGAGGGGAAAAGGCAGGCGTAGGCAGAAGAATGGGCAACCAGGCTTACCAGACCAAAAATCTTTTGCCCACGGCAAGTATAAGTCCCATTGCTGTTTTTCGATCTTTAAAGAGCATTGTACAATCGGTAAAAAAGCAAAAGCAGACAAACCTCAATGATTGGTAATCGTTATTTATAGTAGAAGGACAACTGTGATAAGCACTTCCAAAAGCAGGTATTTTCTTCTATATTTACATTATGAGAATTCGACACATTATTATATTTATCTCTTTCATCATTCCAGTTTTGGTCTGGGGTCAAAACAGATCCAATGTTTACCAAATTTCGGGGATGGTCATTTCCAAAACCAATGGCGAACCCATTCCTTATGTCAGGGTTCAGGTCAACCATACGCGGCATGGAGCGGTGAGTAATTCCGAAGGGTTTTACAGTATCCCTGTAGGTTTGGGAGACACGCTGTATTTTACACATATTGGTTTCCATGAAAGCAAACTGATTATTCGGGATTATATGGAGACCTATAAAGGGGATAAATCACAATATATTTATGTGGTCAATTATCTGCTTGAAGACGATTATTATCTCGATCCTGTAAATA
>JAGQVA010000690.1 GCA_020438265.1 Bacteroidota bacterium | reverse complement strand
AACGGAATCTTCTGGGTAGAGGGAATGGAAACACAGGCTGAAGAACTGACCATTGAAGTATCAGATGCTCGTGGCCGTCTGGTGGTAACGCATCGTCATCAGTTTGTAATCAATGGCTTCAAGCAGCAGATAGATCTGACCAATGAAGCGGAAGGTGTGTACGTCGTTAAGATTAGCGATGGAGAGCGCACTACTTACAAACGAGTGATGAGAGAATAGCAATTTTTAGCGTTTAAACTAAATACTATTTGGGGGTGAACGGAAGTTCACCCCTTTTTTTGTAATTTGCCCTCACTTAACTGTTAATCTTTTTGTAGATTAGCTTAGGTTTTACTTTTTTTGCAGTCCAGAATTAAAATAGTATTGTTATGGCAAATAAACTTAAGGCCAAGAAGAGGGACGAAGAATTATTAGATCAGGAGATAGATGGCGAGGGTGGGAGTTTCTCGATGGAGGAATTTCTTCTAGGTAATCGCAACCTGTTACTGGTTGGAGTTGGGGTGATTGTGCTACTGATAGGTGGACTCGCCTTTTATAATTCCATGAATAACCAAAAAAATACAGAGGCTAATTCAGAAATGTTTCAGGCCGTTAAGTATTTTGAAGCAGATTCGTTCAATATGGCAATGAATGGAGATGGCCAGTACCTTGGCTTCCTGGATATTGCAGAAGATTATAGTGGCACAGGAGCTGCTAATCAGGCCAATTATTACCTGGGAATCATCTACTACAAACAAGGTGATCTGGAATCCAGCCGCGAATACCTTGAAAAAGTATCCACTGGCGATGATCTGCTTTCCATGTCTACATACATGGCCCTTGGCTTTGTATATGAAGATTTGGGTGAAAGAGGAAAAGCAGCTTCCAATTTTGAAAAAGCAGCCAATACACCTGCTGAAAATGAATCTACCTCTCCATTGATGTTATTAAATGCAGGTAGAAACTATGAAGCTGACGGTAATCTTTCCAAAGCTTTGGGTCTTTATCAGAAGATCAAAGACAAATATCCTCAGAGTGCGGAAGCCCGTGATATTGATAAATACATCGGACGCGTATCCAAATGAGTGGA
The DNA here is from genome assembly GCA_020438265.1 of Bacteroidota bacterium. Classification (GTDB taxonomy): domain Bacteria; phylum Bacteroidota; class Bacteroidia; order J057; family J057; genus JAGQVA01. Next base: position 2,547 of record JAGQVA010000690.1, on the reverse strand, counting down.
ATAAAATCTCACGAAATATCAGATCCTAACTTTTCTACAGAAAAGCCGGAAGCGCATGACTTGTCAGAGATTGCCTATGAAGGAGGTGAGTCTCATCAGTCTGACCGGGTTGTGATTGTCGTGAGTAAATGGAACAAAGATATTACAGAAGCCCTCTATCAGGGGGCTATTTCTGTGCTTACAGAGGTAGGGGTAAGACTGGAAAATATCCTTCGATATGATGTTCCAGGATCTTTTGAGCTTCCTACTGCTGCAAGCATTGCCCTCAATAAACACTATAACCTGGACGGGGTAATCTGTCTGGGATGTATTATCCAGGGAGAAACCCGCCACTTCGAATTTATTGCTAATGCCGTTGCCAACGGGATTATGCAGATTAGCCTCAATCATAGCAAACCCGTCATTTTTGGTGTATTAACCCCTGATACACATGAACAGGCCAAAGCCCGCGCCGGAGGGAACCTCGGTAATAAGGGTGCAGAAGCTGCTGTGGCTTTGCTGGAGATGATTGATCTGGAAAGAGGGTAAAAAAGAAACCCCTGACCTGAACAGTAAGGGGCTTCCATTTTAATAGAGTTTCTGTATTTATGTTCTAGCGATTGAGTTTGCTCGCTTTCTTCTCTGCTCCATTTTCTTTAAGGAGATTTTTTATCTTTCGACTTTTGGCTGCCTGAAAAATGATTTCCCCTTCATTATTCACCGCATTTACATCCGCTCCACCCGTAATAAAGGCATTGATCATGTCCAGTTCTTCTTTACCCTGAGAAACTGCCAGGTGAAGAGGAGTGTTCCCATCCAAACCAACTACATTCACTTCCGCTTTTTTCGCCAGAAATATTTTTGCCATCGCTCCGTCACCATTTTGAGCAATAATATGCATCAAAGTGTAATGGGTTGAAACTTCCTGCCACGCATTCGGATCTGAACCTCCATTGAGTAATTCCCCAGCAACGTTGTGATACTTTTTATTTACAGAAATGGCCAGTAGATCAGGATCTGTCGCATCTACTCCTTTTTCAATGACCTGTTTTACAACTTTATCAGCACCAGTATCTACTGCTGGTTTTAAGGCTACCTTAGGATCAGCACCAGCGTCAATCAACATGCCGGTAAGCAGAGGATCATTAAAAGGAGTTGCCTTCACGAGATATTCAGGTTTACTGCCATCGGCTCCTTTTTCGATCAGAGTGGTAACAATTGAATTATGGTGCTTTTCAATGGCGGGATCCATACCGTAATTAGGATCAGCGCCAGCTTTCAGAAGGATATGGGTCATTTCAAGATTCCCCAGGGCACAGGCATCGTGGATATAATCAGCATGAGTACCATCAGCTCCAGCTTCAACGAGTGTTGCTACCATGTTGGTATAATTCTTTTTAACACTTACAGACATGCCATGATCAGGTTTGGCGCCTTTTTCAAGCAGAAGCTTAACGATTGGCAGATTATTTTGAGAACAGGAAGTCTGTATATAATTGGGAGGAGTTGCATTGGCACCTTTTGCGAGGAGAAGACTGGTAATCTCCAGATTCCCTTTTATAATCGCTGCATCCATTCCATAATTGGGGTCAGCACCGGCATCAAGTAATATGCGTACCATCGAAGAATTTAACTGTTCTGAGGCTGTGCGAATATATTCCGGGCGTCTGCCGTCAGCTCCTTTCTGAATGAGCGTAGTGGCAATAGGCGTATTGCCGTGTCTGATAATGGCCGGCATGGCAGCATCTGGGGTTTCCTCCTGCATTCAGAAGCAAATTGATCATAGAACCGTTTTGTTGCTCTGCAGCTGATGACATGTAAGAATCTGACCTTCCGTTGGCACCAGCGCTTAACAGCTGCTCTACCATCGTGGTGTTACCGCTATTGACGGATATATGCATACCATTATTGGGATCGGCATTGTTTTGGAGCAGAAGTCTTACCAAATCCTGGTTATTTCGTCCACAGGCAGCTTCAATATATTGAGACGGAGTTGCATCTGCACCTGCATTTAATAACACTCTTGCTACCTGATTATCATTATTGTCAATAGCAGTCTGCATGCCAAGAGATGGATTTCCACCTGCAGCGATAGTTGCCTGTAAAAGGCCCATTTCTCTTTTTTCAACTGCAATAGGAAGAATGGGATCAGGAGAGGCACCTGCTTCAACCAGGATAATGGCTGTTTGATATTTTTCTGCCTTTACAGCATCCATTGCACCCAGATTGGGGTCCGCACCCGCAGTAACCAATGCTTTCACAATTTCATTAGAACCGGCTACGGCTGCTGGTTGAAGATGTGGATTGGGATCGGCGTCAGCGATGAGGAGCTTTCTGAGCATTGTCAGATTGTTCTGGCTAACAGCGGTTCCCATTCCAGCGTTGGGATCAGCTCCTTTGCTGAGCAACATTTGTAAAGCCTGATCATTATTTGTGGCTACTACTTTGGGCATTGGATCGGATGGATTGGCGCCTTTATCAATCGCCTTTTTGGCCAGTTCAAGATTTTCCTTACCGATTGCATAGTCTAAAACAGGAGCGGAATTTCCTCCAGCATCCATGGAAGCG
>JAGQVA010000689.1 GCA_020438265.1 Bacteroidota bacterium | reverse complement strand
AGGTATCCCACCCTGCGCCGTATCTCCAGCGGATGGTCAAAAATATTGTATTCACCCAAAGTTACCGTCCCCTCTGTAGGTTGGAGGAAACAGGTCATAATTTTCATGGTAGTGGTTTTACCTGCTCCATTTGGCCCCAAAAAGCCCAGAATCTCCCCGGGTTTTACCTCAAAACTCAGGTTGTCAATCGCTTTTTGTTCTCCGTAAACTTTGGTTAGATTTTGAATATTTACTGACATCGACGCTTTTTTCGGAAATTCATTTTTGCAGGAAAACCCCTGTTAGATCCACAAAAGAAAAAACAATTTTCGTAATTTGGTTACATATTACAAAGACAATATGAATTTGAGAATCTTATTCTTCCTTAGTTTTTTCGTTTTTTCTTTTTGGAGTTGTAAAACCAGCGATCCTGAAGTCGTAGATGGTGATTATGTCATTAAAGGAGAAACGGTTTATTATAAAGGTCCCAAATCCAACGATCTGGTAGTACAAATAGCATCAGAGCCGCCAAGTCTTCATCCGACAAACTCCCGTACTGCAAGTCGTTCCATGATTCTTGGGCTGGTTTACCAGCGGTTAATGTCACTGGATGTGAAAGATGGGAGCCTTATTCCTGATTTATGTGCACAAAATCCTGTGAGGTCTGAAGATGGGCTTTCCTATACGTACGAATTGGCCGCTGATGCTGCCTGGCCAGATGGCGCGCCTGTTACCAACGAAGATGTGCTTTTTTCCATTAAAGCAATGGCTTGCCCTCTGGTAGATAATCTCAATCAGAGAGCTTATACAGAATTTGTTAAAGACGTGAAGCCCGATCCGGGTAATGACCGGAAGTTTGTGGTCGAGATGACAGAATATTACATTAATAATGACAATTTTGGCATCTTCACCTTTATTCTTGATCCCCGAAAATTTGATCCTGAGGGCATATTGGCTAATTATTCTCTTGATGCCTTATTAAATGATGCCAGTATTGCTGAAAACACAGACCTGAAAGGCTGGGCTGATTTTTTCAATGGGTTAAATTTCAGAGATCATTTTGACATTCTCAATTCAGGATCAGGGCTATATAAAATGGACGAATGGATTCCAGAGCAGAGAATTATTCTGTCCCGAAACGAAAATTACTGGGGAAAAGGAAAAGAAGGAGAAATACATGCCCAGCATCCGGATAAAATTATCTTCAAATTTCTCCGGGATGACAATGCGCTGGAATTGCAAATCAAACAGCAGGAGATTGACGTCACAACCATGTTGACTACCCAGTCTTATGACAATCTGAAAGATAACGAAGGGGTCAAGCAAAACTATCATATTGGTATTCGCACCAGAGACAGTTATGCGTTTTTGCTTCTAAATAACCGCCCCGATGGAATTAAAGCCAAAAAGTTTTTTGATGATAAAAAAGTTCGTCAGGCACTGGCTCACGCGATTCCTATCAAAAGGCTGATTGATGAAATTTACCCGGAAACTGCTACCCAAACGACTTCTGCGGTTTCCTCAGTTAATAAGGATTTTAACGAAAAAATCACTCCTTTTCCCTTTGATCCGGAAAAAGCCAAGTCATTACTGGACGAAGCTGGCTGGACAGATTCAGATGGAGATCTGATCCGTGATAAAGTCATTGACGGACAAAAAACGGATTTTAGCTTTAATCTTTTTTATCCGCCTTCCGGTCAGGATATGGAAGATCTGGTTCAGGAGATTAAAGAATCGCTAAGACTGGTCGGAATTGCGTGTAACCTTGATCCTCAGGGTATGGCTACCGCTGTTCCTAACATTCGCACGCAGTCTTTTGACGCTGGACTAATGGCTTTGTCTTCGTCTCCTTTACCTTACGATTTTAAGCAGCTTTTTCACAGCACCAACTGGCCTAATGGGGACAATTTCTTTGGTTTTAACAATCAGGAAGCGGATGAATTAATTGATCAAAGTCGGGTGGAACAAGATCCTGTGAAACGAAAAGAAATGGTGGATCGGCTTCAGGAAATTATTTATGATGAACAGCCTTGCATTTTTATGTTTAATCCAACCAAAAAGATGGCCATTCATCGCCGTTTTAATAATGCCGATATGTATGCAATCCGCGATCATGTGATTTTGAATAATCTGGAAATGATTCGCTGGGAAGAATAAAAATGATTTATAAAAAAAGCAGGGCTTTCGTAAAAGCCCTGCTTTTTTTATAAATGAAATATTCTTTAAGCAGGAACGCCCGCATAAAGTGCTTCTCTTCGCTCTCTCATTTCTTCAGACTTCAAATAATCATCAAAATCCCAAAGGCTATCGATAATTCCGTTAGGAGTAATTTCGATGATGCGATTACAGATAGTCTGAATCAGACGGTGGTCATGTGAGGTGAAAATCAGGTTGCCCTGGAATTCTTCCATGGCTTTGTTAAGCGCCATAATCGATTCCAGATCCAGGTGGTTGGTTGGCTCATCCATGATAAGGAAATTAGGGTAACGAAGCATGATTTTTGACATCATACAACGTACTTTTTCTCCTCCTGAAAGCACACTGGATTTTTTGTAAACCTCTTCACCGGAGAACAACATCCTTCCTAAAAATCCGCGAATGAACTGTTCGTCTCTTTCTTCATCAGAAGGACCCGCAAACTGTCGCAGCCAGTTGACCAGATCGAGGTCGTTTTCATTGGTGAAATAAGTCTCGTTATCGTTGGGAAGATATTCTTTGGTAATGGTCTGCCCCCATTCAACTGTTCCACTATCAGCAGGTTCTTCTCCGGCAAGTACTTCAAAGAAAGCAGTCAAAGCCGCAGAATTACGACTGATCACCGCAATTTTGTCTCCGCTTTGTACATCAAAAGTAACATCGCCAAACAACAGGCTTCCATCCACGCCTTTTTTGCTGAGATTATCAACATGAAGAATTTTGCCACCTGGTTCGCGGTCCATTTTGAAGTGGATAAATGGATATCTCCGGCTTGATGGTCTGAGTTCTTCGAGGTCGAGTTTTTCGAGTGCTTTTTTACGGCTGGTAGCCTGACGTGATTTGGCAGCATTCGCACTGAATCGCTGGATGAATTCAAGTAATTCCTTACGCTTGATCTCGGTTTTCTTATTCTTGTCAACGACTTGTTTCGCCATCAGTTGACTGGCTTCATACCAGAAGGAATAGTTTCCTGTAAACAGACTCACTTTCTGGAAGTCAATATCCACCATGTGGGTACAAACCATATCCAGGAAATAACGGTCGTGAGATACCACAATCACGGTGTTTTTAAAATCAGCCAGGAAGTCAGCCAGCCAGGTAATGGCTTCTGCGTCCAGGTCGTTGGTAGGCTCATCCAGCAGCAGGATATCGGGGTTTCCGAAAAGAGCCTGAGCCATCAAAACTTTCACTTTTTCAGGACCACTCAATTCTTTCATTTGGCGATAATGAAGGTCTTCTTTCACGCCAAGAAGGCTCAATAATTCAGCTGCATCACTTTCCGCTGTCCATCCTCCCATTTCTCCAAACTGAGTCTCCAGTTCTGCTGCGCGTAGCCCGTCTTCTTCAGTCGCTTCAGGATCCATATAAATAGCATCTTTTTCTATCATGATGCTATACATTTCCTTATGACCCATAATAACTGCCGTGAGCACTTGTTCTTCTTCAAACTCGAAGTGATTCT
>JAGQVA010000067.1 GCA_020438265.1 Bacteroidota bacterium | reverse complement strand
AGTGGAGCTTGATAAAGACGGCAATATCGTTTCTTATGACATTGAAGCCCAATGCCACTCCGTTTTCAGAAATGTGCGATATATTTTGGAAGACGCCGGAGCAACCTGGAATGATATCGTTGATGTAACTGTTTTCCTGACGAATATGAAAGACGATTTCCCTATCTATAATCGTATCTATGCTGAATATTTCAAGGAAAATCAGCCCTGTCGCACGACTCTGGGGATAACCAGCCTGCCTACCCCTATTGCGATTGAGTTAAAGGTGATTGCGGCTTTTAAGGAGTAATATTGAAGATCCCTCCCTGTGGTCGGGATGCCTCCAAAAGGAGCAGGATATCCGTTCGCTGATTAGGCGAATATATTCTTCCCACAATTTGTGGGCATCCCGACCACAGGGAGGGATCTTCACAAAAGTCTAAATAAGAGAAAAATTTTTCTCCATTGAATGCAAAACGCTGTTTTATGCGTTATTAGGAAAATCTTATGTACATTCGTTTTATCAAATACAGATCTATGAAGAATCTTTTTTTTATACTGATTTTCGCGGTTGTATCTTTCCCCCAGGTAATCGGAGAATCCACCTATCGCGCCCCACAACCTCTCAAAGTTGATATTTGTGACCTTTACGGCACTGTTTATATAGAGGAAGTGAGAGCTTTTGCTGACTATAAGGTTTATGTTCAGGATATAGAAAGTTTTGCAAAAATGGTCGTCTACAAAGAAAGTACAGAGGCTTTTGCCGACCGGCCCGGCCACTGGTTTTTTACAGAAACCAAAGGATTTGAAGACTTCAGCATCTATATCGAAGAGGTAGAAGCATTTGCCGATTTTACCATTGCTTACACAGATTTTCAGACCACCGCAGGTTGTCAGTAAATATTCCTTTTCGCCCAGGGTCAACGGATGTAAGGTCCTGGGCGAAAATATACCTTAAATCGCGCGTTTGGCCTGTTTTCAAAAGATTCTGTTTTTGCTTCATTGGTAAAATAATCATACATTTGTAGTAACGAGATGAATGAATTTTATCTCTCCCCCAAAACCCACACATCATTATCACCAACTCTTAAATTTACGATTTATCGAAGCACTTATACTTTGAAATATAACATAGAACGAGCTAAAGGAACGTGAAAGTAAATTATATAGAGACGTCCATATCGGCTCCTGAAGTGCTAAGAGAACAGGTTTTAGCTTTATTGGCAAATATTGGATATTCTGCATTCGAAGATACCGAATCAGGAATCAACGCCTATATCGAAGAACCTGAATTTGACCAGGAGACATTCGACCACACATTAGCCTTATTCGAAGGGCAAGGTGTCACGTATGTTCATCAATCAATCAAGTCTCAGAACTGGAATGAACAATGGGAAAATTCCTATCCATCAGTGATGATTGATAATTTTTGTCAAATCATTCCATCTTTTCGGAAACCCGAACCGGATTTTGCCTATACCATAACGATTGACCCGAAAATGTCATTTGGAACCGGGCATCACGAAACGACCCGTCTCATGATCAGACTGATGAAAAACATGGACATGCAGGGTAAAACAGTGTTGGATATGGGCTGCGGAACCGGAGTTTTGGGAATTTTGGGCAGTCAAATTGGTGCTCAATCTGTGACAGGAATTGATATTGACCACTGGAGTTATGAAAATGCCAGAGAAAATGTATCTATTAACAAGACTGAAAATATAGAAATTATCCTCGGCGATTCGAGCGTAATTCCCGATCAGAAGTTTGATATAATTCTGGCTAATATTAATCGAAATGTGCTTCTGGAAGACCTGCCAATCTATGCAACCCGATTAAAAAATGGCGGTCTCCTCGCTATGAGTGGCTATTATCTTCAGGATCAGAAATTGCTGATCCAGGCTGCAAAGCCGCTAAATCTTGAATTGGTCAGTAGCGAAGAAGATAATCAATGGCTCGCTATGACGTTTAAACAAATGAGTTGAATACTTTGATAACAAAAACCACAATGATCAGTGTGATGAAAAGAATTCCGATTTTCCTATGCTTGCTCCATCTTGGATTCGGATTATTCGCCCAGGGAGTTAGTTTCTTCTCCACAGAACCCGATCAATTTATTCAGGAATTCACCACAAACATTAACCAGGCAAAGGGAGATCTTGGCCCTCAGGCTTCAGCCCTCCTTACCCCCCTGTGGAACAGTGGTGATATTTCGGATGAGGAGAAAGAACAATTTATTACCCAGGTAAATATTATGGTCAGTAAGCAGTTTCGCTCCGGAACTGATCTGGCCAATTATGCGTTGATTTTTGGGCATCTGAAAACAGGAGACAGTTATGTCAAAATCAGACCTTCCGAGTTTCTGGATGTTACCATGCAATCCATTGTTTCGCTCGAAACCAAAAGAACTCAAAAATACCTCAAGGTAATGAGAGATTATATTGCCGATGGCAATATGATTACCAGACCAAGGTTTTTCTGGAATTCTTCCCAGAATACACCTTCCCTGGTTTTTATTACTTTAGGTAAAGGTGAAAATGCCTATTCTGCTCCGGTAGTACGCTTTACAGATACCGATCTGGTTTACGAGTGTAATAATGACAGTACGATCATTCGAAGAACTACTGGTGATTTCAACCCGCTTTCTCTCACGTTTACGGGTACCAAAGGCCGCGTCAACTGGGCAAAAATGGGGCTCGATCCTGAAGATGTTTTTTGCGATTTCAGAGATTATAAACTGAACCTCAATTATGGCCTGATCAAGGTCGATACTGTTGATTTTCAGTATAAAAGCCTGATTGAAGAAACGCTCGTTGGAAAATTTGAAGATCGCAATACGGGATATACCAGCCTCGACAAAGCCAATTATCCATTCTTCAAAAGTTATCAGGGAGGAGTTGTCATTAAAAATTTCATCCCTAATGTAAGGTATGAAGGAGGATTTTCTTTACAGGGAATTCGCAAAATTGGATCGGCCTATGATATATGGGAAGATTATGTTCCTCCTCCAGGTGAAAGTGCAGGAGACTGGGGTTCGGATAGCTGGTATAGCGGATCGTCTTCAGAAGACTGGTATAGTGATGAAAATAAATCAGAGACATATACCAGCGACGAATGGGATTATGAAGCTGTAGAGCAGTCTTCTTTTAGCACCGAATATGAAACAGATGAATGGGGTACTACCTATGATGACGGTTATACAGATGAATCAGAAACTTCGGATTCCGAAGTGTACGAAGAAGAATACATTGACGAAGCCTCACTTTTCCCCAATCAAATTCAGAAACATATCAAAGCAAAACTGGAAATTATGCGGAAGAATAAGCCCGTATTGATTATCCAGGGGGAAGCTTTTGTTCTGGACACCGAAAAAATGGTAGGAAAAAACATGGAGTCTATCATCTATACCTCAGATGAAGACAGTATTTACCACCCGGGAATGGATATGCTTTATACAGTAGCAGATTCTACTGTAACGCTGAAGAAAACCCAAACAGGTACTTATAAAAGCATTCCGTTTACCAGTTCCTATCACGAGTATTTCCTCTATTTTGAAACCATTATCTGGGATTTAACAAAGGACGAACTCGCTTTTACAGCCTTTATCGATAAAGAAAATAAGGTTTCTGCGATTGAATCTTTCGACTACTTTACAAAATCCAGATTTAGTCAGTATAAAAACATATTACCATTTAACCCGATTGGAGCCATTTATCGCTTCCATGCGATGAATCCGGAACAGCCGATCTTCACAGAAAGTATCCTCAGTGAATATCGCATGCCTGAAAAAAACAAGGCTTTCCAACAGGTGCTCCCGGCATTGGAAGGGTCTGGTTTTATTACCTATGACCGCAAATCCAAAGAAATTAAGCCACTCCCCAAACTCATTGACTGGGCCATGGCTGCAAGAAAGAAAAAGGATTACGATGCTATTCAGGTTATTTCCAAAGTAGATACCGGTTATCACGCATTGATGAATCTCGAAACCATGGATATCGAAATGCGTGGGGTAAACTTCTTCTCTCTGAGTGATTCTGCTTACGTCAGAATTGTTCCGCATGAAGGTACTGTAAAGGTGCAAAAAGATCGTAATCTTCAATTTGGAGGTACAGTTGCCAGTGGCAAAATCAACTTCTACTCCAGTGATGAAGACCGCCCCAGCTTTACCTTCGATTATGAAGGATATAAAATCATGTGCGATTCGATTGACTCCATACGATTTGTACTGGTCAGAAATCCACCTCCGGGGTATGAAAGAACACCTCTGGAAAAGGCCCTGAGCAATACCGTATTCGAAGGAATTACAGGAGCCATTCACATTGACGATCCAAATAATAAAAGTGGAGAAAAGGATTATCCTCAATTCCCTGTATTTGACAGTTATTCCAACTCATATCTCTATTGGGAAAAACCCAGCATTCAGGGAGGGATTTACAAAAAGGATAAAATGTTTTTCTCTGTAGACCCATTTGTCCTTGATAGTCTGGAGACCTTTGACGGAACCAATCTGCGGTTTGAAGGAGAGTTTTTCTCATCGGAAATCTTCCCAAAATTCCGGCAGGAACTTCAGGTAATGGAAGACTTTACCCTTGGGTTCAAAGCACAGACTCCTCCTTACGGATATCGGGTCTATGATAATAATGGGTTGTATTTCAATGAAATTACCCTCGATGGGCGGGGCCTGATGGGAGATGGACGAATTGAATACCTGGGAACCATTGCCAAAAGTGATTCCTTTGTTTTCTACTTTGATTCTGTTAAAGCCAAGGTAAATTACTTCAATATGCAGCGTGGTTACCGGGGTGGAGTTTATTTCCCTCAGGTAGATGCGCAAACGGCGGTTTATACCTGGTATACCAAAGACAGCCTTTTATCTATCGAAGCGGAATACGAAGCACTTTCCATTTTTGATAATGAAGCACAGTTTACAGGAACGCTTTTTATTACTGATAAAGGAATGGTAGGAGACGGAGAAATTACCGTTGGGCAGATCAGAGTCAGGGGCGATAGTCTTGTCTTTAATGACCTGGATTTCAAATCTAAAAACAGTGATTTTATTGTGGTGGATAAAGACGATCCCGAAATCATCCACTTCGAGGCCAAGGATGTATCTATCACTTATGATGTTTGGAGACATATCTCCAAGTTTGAAAGTAAAGATATCGGCAAACAATTGGCGCACTTCCCACTCCATAAGTACAGCAGTACCATGGCCAAGGGAGAGTACCAGCGTTCAACCGGCGACCTGAAGCTTGAGGGTAACAGTTCTTATATCAAAGACAATTATTTCGTGTCAACAGATCCAAAGCAGGACAGCTTGAAGTTCCAGGCCAAAGATTCTTACTACAAACTGGAAACCAGAGAAATTGTCGTCAGTGGTGTACCGATCATTGCTGTAGCAGATGCGATCATTACGCCCGAAGGAAATGAAGTAATCATTCAGGACAACGGGCTGATCAAACCGCTGGAAAATGCGATCATCGAAGCGGATCAGGAATCCAAATTCCACAAAATTTACGACGCAACAGCAAGTATTTTTGGTAAAAACGAATACGAAGGAGGTGGAAAATACGATTATATCGAAATCGAAGGCAAACCTCAGTTCATTGAGTTTAATAATATTAAAGTCAATAGTGATCTCACAACCATCGCTTCCGGTGATATCGCTGATACAGATGGATTCTTACTTACTGAGAGAATCGGTTTCCGGGGAAAAGCAGAACTGGACGCTTCACGTAAGTTCCTGAGCTTTGACGGAGAAGTAAAAATCGAATCAGAAAACCCTGTTTTCAAAGGTGCCTGGTTTAATTTTGACAAAACCATTGTAAACCCCGACTCAGTGTTTATTCCCATTCCTGACAACCTCACCAATGATGGCGGTGATGTTCTTACCGTAGGACTGAATTATGTACCTGAAAACCGTGTTTTCTACTCCAACTTCCTCCAGGCCAAAGACGATCCGGACGATAAAGAAGTACTAGCAGCTTCAGGAGGACTGACTTTTGACCGTCGCAAGAAAGAGTTTAAAATCGGGAAAGAAGAAAAACTGAAGAATCAGGTTTTCAAAGGAGCTACCGTTAGCTTTAATGATGAGCAAAATACGATTACTTCTCAGGGTTTCCTCAAATTCCCTTACGACTTCAGAGACAAGACCATTAGCATGAAAATGGCGGGTAGCTGGAAAGAAGACATTCGCAATCGCCAGCTTTCTACCAACATTGTTATGGGAGTTGACTTTAGCGTATTGCCACAGGCTCAGTTGGACAAATTGTCTGAAAGTCTCGCCTTCCTGACCACGGCCAGTAAAAATATCGATTTCAATCAGAGATCATTCCTGGAAAATATTTCCGAGTTACTGGATGAAAACACCAAGGGAGAGAGAGAAACTGGGAAATTCCTCGAAAATGTGCGCAATTCACTGATTTATTCTGATATCAAACTTTCTCAGCAGTTGCCATTTACGCTATTGCTTTCCAATATTGACTTCAACTTCAGCCGTCAGCACAAAGCGCTTTACAGCGATTCTGAAGTAGGATTAATTGGTATTGGAGGAAATCCGATCAACAAAATGGTAAATGCCAAGATTGTGTATCAGTTTGGAAACATTGATATTTCAGGAGATAAGAAGAAAGATGATGTTACCATCTATCTGGAAGTAGACGAGTTTAACTGGGTATATTTCCACTTTGAAGATGATGTAGTAAAAACACTTTCCACTTATTACGAGCAGTACAATACTCCGCTACAAGCCGAGATTGACAAAAAGAAAAATGGTTCTGGTTATCGCTTTGAGATGGCAACCGATCAGGAAGTCAGCAAATTTAAGCAGGACTTTGTGAAGAAGTATATAAAATAAACCCATCATTTTTCAGAAAAATCATGCCCCGGAGCAAGGAATAGAAACTTTGCTCCGGGGCTTTTTCATTTTAGCAAGTCCTCAATAGGGATAATTTCATAAATTTGATCCCAATAATAATTTAGAATATACATGAAACATACGTATCGCTACTCTCTCGTTTTTGTGCTGCATGTTTTCATTTCAGCATTCCTGATCGCCACTCCTCCCTCGGAAGGAATGTGGATTCCCCTACTCCTGGAATCCATGAATGAAGCAGAAATGCAGGAAATGGGGATGAAAATGACAGCAGAAGATATTTACAGTGTCAATCAATCCAGTTTGAAGGACGCCGTGGTAAGCATTGGCGGTTGTACCGCTGAAGTGATTTCAGATCAGGGACTTCTCCTGACCAATCATCACTGTGGATTTGGACGTATTCGCAGCCACAGTACCGTTGAGCGGGATTATCTGAAAGAAGGATTTTGGGCAGGAAGTCTCGAAGAAGAATTGCCCAATCCCAATATGACTGCGACTTTCATCATTCGCATTGAAGATGTTACGAAAAAAGTGCTGGATGGCATCACTGATGATACAAATGCAGAAGAAAGAGCCAAAATTATTGCCCGTCATACACAGGAGATTATCAATGAGGCAACCAAAGACAGTCATTATCGGGGTAGCATTCGCCCTTTTTATGAAGGAAATGAATACTATCTTTTTATCACAGAAGTTTTTGAAGATGTAAGACTCGTAGGGGCACCTCCTTCCTCTATCGGAAACTTTGGTGGGGATACCGACAACTGGATCTGGCCCAGACATACAGGAGATTTTTCCCTCTTCAGGATTTATGCAGATGCGGATGGAAAACCGGCAGCTTATTCCGAAGAAAATGTTCCATATAAACCCCGTCGTTCTTTTAATATTTCATTGAAAGGCGTGAAAGAAAACGACTTTACCATGGTTTATGGATTTCCAGGACGTACTGAGCAATATCTCCCTTCTTATGCAGTAGAAATGATCATGAAGATTCAGGATCCCGTGCGCATTAAGCTCCGGGAATTGCGTCTGGAAGCCATGAAAGAGGAAATGAAAAAAAGTGATTTGGTTAATCTTCAATACGCCAATAAAGCACGTGGCATCAGCAATGGTTACAAAAAGTGGCAGGGAGAACTTCGAGGCCTAACGCGAAACCGAACACTGGACAAAAAGCGTGATTTTGAAGCCGCCTTCACCAAACTGGTCAGAGGGAACCCAGACCTCAGTGACGAATATGGCACCATATTGAATCAATATCAGGCACTTTATGATGAGTTTTCTTCCCTGTGGTATAATATGCTATATTTTGATGAAGGAGGTTCTCAAATTGAAATTGTAGACGTAGCCTGGCGTATGGCCGAAGCCATCGGAGAAATATCCGGCAACCCGGCTGAGGACAACGTCAAAGAAGAACTTGAAAGGCTCAGAAAATTCGGCGACCGGTTTTTCAAAGATTATAACCAGACCATTGACCGAAATATCATGACGCAGATTCTCAGCGCTTATTCAGAAAATATTGAAAATGAGAAAAAGCCGGAGATTATTACTGCGATTGAACAACAGTTTGCAGGTGATTTTGAAGCTTATACCAATTATATTTTTAATAGTTCCAGCTTTGGGGATCAACAAAGTTTTAACACCCTCCTGAGTGATTTTTCCATTGAAAAAGTGCAATCAGACCCGGCTTTTAATTTAATGGCAAGTCTGTATCAAACCTATTTTACCTTTACTCCGAGGTATAATGAAATCCGCAAAGAACTCAATGAGCTTGACCGTGAATACATGGAAGCCATCAGGGTGGTTTTTCCCGATAGTACGTATTTCCCCGATGCCAATTCCACCCTCAGGGTAACTTATGGAAAAGTGCAGAGCATGCAGCCCAGTGACGGGGTTTCCTATAAATATTACACAACTCTTTCCGGAGTGATTGCCAAAGGCATTCCCAATGATTTTGATTTTCACATTCCTCCCAAACTGATTGAATTGTATAATAACAAAGATTTTGGCCGATACGCTCAGGATGGGGATGTGAGGGTGTGTTTTATCGCCTCGAATCACACTTCCGGGGGGAACTCGGGTAGTCCTGTGATTGATGCGGAAGGGAATCTGATTGGGCTCAATTTTGACCGCAACTGGGAAGGAACCATGAGCGATATTAATTACGATATCAATCAATGCCGGAATATCAGTGTAGACATCAGATATGTGCTGTTTCTTATTGATAAATTTGCCGGTGCGACTCGTTTGATTGAGGAGATGAATTTGATTGAATAGGGCTTTTGCAAGCGCCTTTTATTTTACCACATAGCAACATAGAAATTATTTAAAGAGAAGAAAACATAGTAGAAAATATTTAGCTTAGCTATGATTTCCCCTTCCCACTCCTGTCTATGTAGTTATGTGGTAAAAATTTATGGAATTTGAGTCTGAATCTATTCCTTCCATTATGAAACGAACTATTCTACTTACCAGCATCATTTTTCTTTTTATTGGGGGATTTAGTCAGACTAATAATCCTCTCAACAAATTTTTAGGAACCTGGGAACTTGTTCCGGGAACACTTTCCTCCGATCCTATGCCAGAGGAAATAGACCCTGCTTCAGTAACCCTAAAAGTAACCTGCACCCTGGCCGATGACGGATATTCCGTTCTATGCACTTATCAGGGCGGCAAAACCATCAGTAATATTCCCTTCCAATCATCAGGCCGGGAAATGCTCGTTCTCGACCCCAATACTCAAATGGTATACAAACTGGGGCTTACTCATAATGGCTCTGAAAAAGTGGATTATGAAGCTACTTTTGTGAATATCGGTAAAGGGACTTTTGATGAAAACGGGGATTTGGAGCTTACCGAATACATCGCAGGAAACGATCCTCCGGCGGGAAAACACATCTATTCCTGGAAAAAAAACGATGAGATTCACGAGTATTCCGTTTATTATGATCAGGATGGAAATAAACTAACTGAGTCTTTTTGGGTTTTAAAGAAAAAGTAAACGAAACATGAGTCCTCAAAAACGTCCCAAACGCCCTTTGCCTACTGTTGGAGGGCTTGTATTTAATCCTGAAGGAAAAATTTTGTTAGTCCGCACCCATAAATGGTCTGACCTCCTTGGTACACCTGGCGGGAAAATGGAATATGGCGAAACGATGGAAGAATCCTTCATTCGGGAATTTAAAGAAGAGACCGATCTCGACGTTTTTGACGTTGAATTTGTTTTGATTCAGGATGCCTACAATCATCCGGAGTTTCATAAACCCAGCCACTTTCTCCTTATTAACTTCATCTCTAAATCACTGTCGTCAGAAGTCATTCTCAACGATGAAGCTTATGAATATATATGGGTGGGCTTAGAGGAAAGTCTGGATTTGGATCTGAATCAGCCGACGCGACTTTTGATTGAGGCAGTTATTCAGGACCGGGAGAAAGTTTGAGTTAATAGAGTTATTTTTTCACCACATAGTCCTATGGTGGCGGAGCCACAAAAGGCACAATTTCTTGAACCACAAAGATTAGAAACAGAAGTTCACAAAGTTTATCATATAAATTCTTATGTGAATTTTTGTGACTTTGTGGTAAAATACGAGCAATCCACAATTTTTATGACACACCAAATTACCATCGTTGATTACCGCCCTGAATGGCAAGAGCTTTACGAGCAGGAACTTGCTCAATTATCCCAAATTATTGGCAATTATGCACAAGATATCCAGCATATTGGCAGTACATCCGTTCCCGGCCTGGCCGCCAAACCCATTATTGATATTATGATTGGAGTAGAAAGTTTGGCGATAGCCGACCAGTATTGTGTGCCTGCCATGGTCAATTACGGCTATGAATATGTCAAAAAATATGAAGTCCAAATTCCCCATCGCCGTTATTTCCGCAAATCTGATCATGCAGGAAAGAGAACCCATCATTTACACATGGTAGAAATTGATAGCCAGTGGTGGGAGCGGCATATTCTGTTTCGGGATTATTTGCGTCTACACCCTTCGGACCGGGATGCTTACGGGGCATTGAAGAAGCAATTGGCAGAACGGGAGTATGAGGATAAACATGATTATACGGCTGCGAAGACGGGGTTTATTACTGAAATACTGGAGAAGGCTCGACTGATGTGATCTCTTTCATTTTATGCTCTACAACCACATTCATCCCCCCAATTCTCAAGTTCATACTCCGACTATTCACCTTCACTCCCTTTCCCAAATCTCAGTTAAAAAATAACCGTTGATTAAGTATCGAATGAAAAAAATACGGTTATGAAAACAAACCCTCTACATATAATCATCATCGCCCTTTTAGCGATTATTCCATATTCACTTGTTGCCGGACATCCCAATCCCGCCAAGAAATTACCTGCGGGATCAGGGATCCTGGTTGAAACCAACTCTTTGATCAGCACCGAATTTGACTGCGAAGGCAATCCATTTATGGCAACGGTGGCCAAAGACGTGTATCATAAAGGAAATCTCGTCATTCCCGCTGGTACGGCAGTAAGAGGCCATATTACCGAAGCAGTAAGAGCGGGAAGGCTCAGCCGCAGGGCCCGTCTGACCATGGAATTAACCCATATTTATTCGCAGTATGGCTGGGCACCGCTGGAAACAGATCGTTTTTCCATTAATGGTAAAAAAGCCAGAACAGGGATGAAAGTAGGCGGCGGAGCTGTACTGGGAGCAGTATTAGGAGGCAAAAGAGGAGCTCGCAATGGGGCTATCATTGGCCTGGGAGTAGCAGCCTTAACCAAAGGAAAACAAATCGAAATTCCTGCCGGAACAGAGATTGAATTTCACCTCGCAGAGCCAATAAAGGTAAAAAAGGCGAAAAAAATTAAAAATCAATCTTACCGCAGAGTGTAAAGAATAATTAGTTGTGTGTGCATAGGAAGCGCCACAGGCATTAGCCTGTTGGCGTTTTTTGTTTTTTCAGACCGGGAAGGTTTTCAAAAACCTCCCAGGTCTGAAATGAAAAATACTTACATTTGCCCAAATTGACATAAAACATACCATTACTTCATATATGTTACCACAACAAAATCCCTCTAAAACTGAAGCCTGGAACCTGCTCTCTGCTGATTATCAGCAAATGAAATCTGTACACATGCGCGATTTATTTGCTCATGATTCAGACCGTTTTGATAGCTATTCGCTTCAGTTTGAAGATATTCTCCTCGATTATTCCAAAAATATTATCAATGATGAGGTTCTCAGCCACCTTTTCCAGTTGGCTCATGAGACCGAACTCAAAGCCGCTATCGAACAAATGTTTACCGGTGCGACGATTAATGCCACGGAAGGGCGCTCAGTGCTACATATTGCCCTGCGTAATCAATCCAATACTCCGATTGAAGTAGATGGTCAGGATGTTATGTCTGAAGTAAACGCAGTTCTGGAAAAAATGGCTCATTTTGCAGACCGACTTCATAACGGCGAAATCAAAGGCTACACAGGCAAAAAAATCACAGATCTGGTGAATATTGGTATTGGGGGTTCTGATCTTGGGCCGGTTATGGTAACAGAAGCCCTGAAACCTTACTGGAAAGAAGGTATTCAACCACATTATGTCTCTAATGTAGATGGAACTCATATCGCAGAAACGCTGAAAAACCTCGATCCGGAGACAACCCTGTTTATGATTGCTTCCAAAACCTTTACTACCCAGGAAACCATGACCAATGCACACTCAGCGCGGGATTGGTTCCTCCAAACGGCCAAAAGCGAAACATTCATCAAAGATCATTTTGTTGCGATTTCCACCAACCAGCAAGGGGTAACAGCGTTTGGTATCAATCCCGACAATATGTTTGAATTCTGGGACTGGGTAGGAGGACGTTATTCTGTATGGTCAGCGATTGGTCTTTCGGTGATTTGTACCATTGGCTCGGAGAATTTTAAAGCCTTCCTTGCTGGTGCTCATGCAATGGACAACCATTTCAGGAACAGTGATTTTTCACAGAATTTTCCTGTTATTCTCGCACTGATTGGTATCTGGTATAATAATTTTTTCGGTGCGGAAACAGAAGCAATCTTACCCTA
>JAGQVA010000688.1 GCA_020438265.1 Bacteroidota bacterium | reverse complement strand
AGTATCATCGAATTGGGCTGCTGGTAAATCTCAATCTGAGGGATAACCTGAATTTGTACAAGAATAGAGGTGTCTGTTCCACAAAGGGAATTTACTTCTACCTGATACATCCCTGCATGTTGTGTCTGAACAGAGGGTAATAATAGCGTATCGCTCGTTGCTCCTGCAATGGGCAGGCCATCCTGGTACCACTGGAATGTCAGATTTGTTCCTTTGGTGGTTATGCCCAGAATAGCAGGATCGCCTGCACAAACAGTCGCACCCTGAGGCTGAGACAAAATCTCTGTAATAGGTTGAACCTGAATAAGCCCCCAATTTGTCGTATCCACGCCGCATCCATTGGAAATGACACATGCATAATTCCCCGAATCTCCCAAACTTACACTTGCAAAAGACAAAGTATCATTCACGGCTCCATTTAAGGGTATCCCATCTTTTAACCATTGAAAGGAAGCTTGAGGAGAATTGGTAACAGTCATAACTTCCAGGGGATCTCCCTCACAAAGCACCATTGAACTGGGCTGCTGAAGAATATCAATGGGCTGGTCAATTTGTACAAGAGCCGGAACGGACATTTCTGTTCCGCAGAAAGAGTTTACCTCTACCTGATAAATTCCTTCATAAATCGCCTGAGCAGAATCTGTCCCAATTGCATTTCCTGTCGCTCCAGGTATAAGAATCCCATCTTTAAACCATTGATAATCAATACAGGGAGATGTAGCCGAAACGGCAATTCCAATTGAATCTCCCGTGCAGGCAAGGATGGAATCAGGTTGTAATGTGATGATAGGGCTGGTAGAGCAATCCGGGCAAATCTGTTTATCCAAAAACGCAGCAACAGTATCGACAACCTGAGGAAAGATATTATTCAGGCTATGAGGCGTAATATTGGAAGTCGGATTGACCAACCAGGTTTGATGGCGCTCGGGGCAATAACCGAGGTAATCCAGGCGGTCTTTTATTACACAGGAACCATACACGACAGGCGCTTTTATGCCGCCAAAAGGAAAAACATAATTGGATGATAAATGAAAAGCTTTTGCTCCTCCACAATACACGATTGGGTCTTGCAAAATATGAAAATTAAACACAGAAGGATCATCTTTGGATTCAATTAAAGAATCGCTCTGAATTCCTCCGTAGATATTGATTAACCCTTTTACTTTGGATGAGGTTCCGTTTAGGTTCTGGTCCCCTTCAATCGTGCCTAAAGAGGGTCTTTCCCGATTAAAAATCACCTGACCGATCAGGTCGAAATACTGAACATTATTGATGCTATCTACTCCCGGTGGTACTTCTATCGGTTTATCTAAAAAAGCTGTTTGTAAAGCCACAAACCCGCCGGCACTTTCCCCTCCAATAAAAACCTGGCTGGTATCTATGCCATATTGACTGGCGTGTCCTTTGAGATAACGAATCGCTGCTTTGGCATCCTGCATGGCGCGAAACATGGCTCTGGACAATTCTGCCTGATCGTGGGGATAGGGATAATTGTATTGTCCCCAGAGAGAATTGTGTTCTCTGTAATATCCCAGACGGTAAGTAATCGTGGCAGTTACATAACCGCGTTGGGTAAATTGATCACAGAAGTTGTACATCCCCGCACGATTGCCAGCGTAAAACCCTCCTCCATGAACCCATATTACCAGCGGACGCATATTATTATTATCCCCCACTGGAGTAAATACATCCATCGCAAGATCTACGGTATCAAGGACATAGTTTAGGGCGGTAGCATAAACGACGTTGGAATCTCCCTGGACGCCGTATTGGGGGATACGATAAGTTCCAGGTTGACAATTTTGGGCAAACAAGGAATGCACATTAGGCAAAAACAGAACGAGGAGTAAAAGGACAGAGGTTTTCATTTACTGTCTCTGTTAGTTGTTTGAAGGTAGTAATCGGTGCCGTAAGTTACGGATTATTAACCATATAGACGTTGATCAATAGAGAAATGTGAATTGGGATTTCTGTATTGAATTTTTTCTATTAAAAAAGAAAACACGGAGGCACAGAGATTTGTTTGATTGTAGGATCTGCCTCCGTGTTTAAATATTAAATTTTTTAGAAGAGAATTAATTCACAATCATTATCCCTCTCATCGTTGCGCTATGACCTATATATGTACAAACAAAGTCATAATTCCCCGGCTCTTCAGGAACTTCAAAATAAATGGCTTCTTCAGAATGCGGCTGCAATAAACTGGTATGATACAGGATTTTTTCAGAGTCTGGAATATACCCCCGGTTGGGCCCGTCCAGCCCCAGGCTAAAAGCCATTTGCCCAATTTCGTCTACCGAACCCGGAACACCAATCACAAGGTTATGCTGCATATCGTCAGGGTTATTAAACTGAATTTTTACCCGACTGCCAGCTTTTACTGTAAATTCTGCCAAATCATACTTCAAGCCTGGCAATGTACCAATCGTTATTGTCTGATCAACCTGATTATTCCACGCAGCGGGAATCTTTGTTTGGTATTTGGCAGGATCATAATAAACCTCAGTATCAGAACTCGCTGTCATATTTTCCATGTCATGCTCCGCGTGAATTCTGTTGCCGGCAGGAATTTGGTTCAGGGTATAATAGCCCGTAGAATGGAGTAGGGGAGTACCATCAGCAGCTTTCATATTTTTGAGGGCAATTTCATGAATATATCCTTCTCTGATGCCTGATAGGTAAAGTCTGACCTTTTTTCCATCTTCTGAAACCTCAATATTTTGAATTTGACAATCTCTGGGATCAACTACCGGACTGCCGTAGGTATTGTGGTAGTGATAAGTAAAACTGCGAATGGAATACATCGCGGCAGTTGCAGCCTCCTGACGATTCACGGGTTTGGTAAATTCAATTTCAAACCCATCAGATTGAGCCCTGACGGCCAGCATTTCAAAAGGCAAACGCCCTGTCCATTTGACTCTTTGAATTCCATAAAGGTCTTTTCCGGTAGCTGCCCAACCCCTGCTGGTCATTCCTACAAACATGGTTGCGTTTTCTCCCCAAATCATCCGCAAAATACCTGAAGAAAATCCTTCCAGGAAAGGGAAACAGATTCCCTGATATACGCCGTTTACTTTTTCCTGAAAAACCCGCATAATTTTGCTGTGGCCCTGATCTCCGACGAATAATTGTCCTGCATACGGCCCGAATCCTCCTTGTGTATTATCATTCAGAATATCAGAAGTAGAAATTCCCATGAGCGTATGAGGAAACCAGACGGAAGGCGGTTTAATACCTGGAACTCTTTTCGCAGCCTGATATAATGTCCCTTCACCGTTGGGAATATCGTCTATGGTTAATTTGACAGGAGAATGAGGATCATTGGCCCATTTCAATCCAGCTGGATTACCCACAAAATCTCCCATTTCGACATGGGTCATTCTTCCTGAACCCACCCAGTCGCCCTGGTTTTCAGCGTAAAAAATATCTCCCTGACTATTGAAACCAAACCCCGCCGGAGATCTGAATCCTGTGGCAAAAGGCGTCATTTCTCCCTCAGGACTAACCTTAATCATCCAACCCCGCCATTTGGCCCAGCTAACACCTTTTCCGTCCCAGCCCAGATTGAGGGCAAGGAGCATATCGCCATCGGGAAGGATAAGCGGCCCGTAGGAGTATTCGTGATAATTACCCGATA
>JAGQVA010000687.1 GCA_020438265.1 Bacteroidota bacterium | reverse complement strand
AAAATTAACATAGCTATTAGCTATTGGCCTTTGGCCGTTAGCTTTTCCAACAGCCAATAGCTAACGGCCAAAGGCCAATAGCCAAAAACCAGAACAAATGAATTTCTACGACCAACATTTTATACAAAAAGCACTTGATCAACAATTTGCCTTTATCAAATTGCGGACAGAAAATCACATCCTGACTCTTGCCCTGAACCGCCCGGAAAAGAAAAACGCCCTCCATCCTCACATGGTTAATGAGATTACTTTTGCGCTACAATTCGCCAAACAAAATAAAGATATCTGGGCAGTTGTGATCGAAGCAGCAGGAGACGTTTTTTGTTCCGGAGCAGATCTGAAAGCCTTTATGGGAGATGTGGGAGAATTTGAATCCTCTATCCCCAAACCTCGGGGAGAAATCCTTATTGGCGAATTATTCAACAAAGTACACAAACCCATTATCACCAAAGTAGAAGGAGACGTCTTCGCCGGAGGTTTTTTCTTCCTGGCCGGAGCCAATTATGTCCTCTGCAACGAAGATGTAAAACTGGGTTTGCCCGAAGTCAAAAGAGGGCTTTTTCCTTTTCAGGTAATGGCTGCGCTGCTTGAAATTATGCCCAGGCGCAAGGTGCTCGACTGGTGTCTCAGAGGTTATAACCTTGGGGTGATTGATGCCTTTCAAAACGGATTAGTTACGCATATTACCACACCAACAAGCATTGATATTACCTTAAATGCCCTTTTAGATGAAATCAAGGCTAATTCTCCCACCGCAATCAGGCTCGGTCTGGAAGCTTTGGATACTATTCATCCCAAAGAATCCCAGCATAAATATCTGATGGATATGCTCCGAAAAGCAGTGATGTCCAAAGATGGTCAGGAAGGCCTGAAAGCCTTTAAAGAAAAAAGAGAACCCATTTGGACAGGTGAGTAATCCCCATACCGAAGGTATTACTCGGAGTAATTGCACCCAGGCGCGTTGGCAAGGGGAATATGGTGCTTTGGGGAGGCCTTCGCGCGTTGCATAATATTCCCCGATTTTTTGCGCCACTTTTTTCTAAAAAAAAGTGGAATAGTAAATAAAAAAACATTCAAAAATGCTACAAAAAAAAATGATCCTCTCAGCAGCCTTAACCGGAGCAGCCACCAACCGCTCCCACTGCCCATACATCCCTTATACCCCTGCCGAATTAGGTCTGGAAGCCAAAAGGGCCGTTGATGCCGGAGCATCCATCGTCCACATTCACGCACGGGAAGACAATGGCCTCCCCAGTTGGCGAACGGAAGTTTTCCAGAAAATTACAGAGGAAGTTCGCAAGTACTGCCCAGACGTCATTATCAATTATTCCACCGGAGCCATTGGGCTTTCCATTGAAGATCGCCTCAAACATTTACCCATTACCCAGCCCGATATGGCAGCCTTTAATATGGGTAGCATGAACTATGGCATTTTCTCCAAAAGCAAGAAAAAATTTATCTGGAACGGCGTATTTGAAAACTCCTTCGACGATATGATCAAGGTCATCAATACCATGAATATGCATAATATTTGCCCGGAAATGGAGTGTTTTGATACAGGCCATATTCGCAACGCCGAGCCTCTCAGACAAATGGGTCTCATTCCCGATAATGCCTGTTATAGCCTGGTGATGGGCGTCATGGGAGGGATTCCTGCGACGGTTGAGAACCTGATTCATCAGATTAAACAAGTACCGGAAGGAGCCTATTGGCAATCCATTGTAATCAGTCGCAAACAATGGCAATTGTCCGCCGTCGCCGCTGCCATGGGCGGGAACTTCCGCGTAGGACTGGAAGATAATTTTTATTTACCCGATGGGGAAATGGCCAAATCTAACGGAGAGCTGGTGGAAGCGGGAGCATCATTGGCGCGAATGATCGGGCGTGAAATTGCGTCTATTGCTGAAACCCGTGAAATGTTGAATATTCCTTTAAAAACACAAGGTAAATCATGAATTTTCAAGCAAATACCTTTCAGGATCAGGTTGTCCTAATCACCGGAGGCCGATCCGGAATCGGCTACCAAATCGCCAAAGATTTCCTTTCCCTGGGTGCCAAAGTTGTTATTTGCTCGCGCAAGACAGATAAACTACAAGCAGCAGCAGAAAAACTGTCTGAATTTGGAGAAGTCATTCACCAGTCTTGCGATATCAGAAAAACAGAGGAAATTCAATCCCTGGCAACCACTATCAAAGAAAAATATGGCCGTCTGGACATACTGATTAATAACGCCGGAGGGCAATTTCCCGCCCTGGCAGAATATATCAATGACAAAGGATGGAATGCCGTGATTAATAATAATCTGAATGGTACCTTTTTCATGATTCGTGAAATGGGAAAATCCTTTTTCATTCCTCAAAAATCAGGCACGATTGTCAATATCATTGCCGATATGCATCGGGGATTCCCTGGAATGATTCACACTGGAGCAGCGCGAGCAGGCGTCGAAAATATTACTAAAACTTTGGCGCAGGAATGGAGTGATTTTCACATTCGGATCAATTGTGTGGCTCCCGGAATCATTGAATCCAGCGGATTGGATAATTACCCTCCGCCGGTCCAGGCCATGTTTGATGAAGCGCGGAAATCTATTCCTCTGAAAAGATTTGGGAGGGTAGAGGATGTATCCAATGCTGTGCTTTTTTTGGCCAGTCCAATGGCGGCATATATCACGGGAATCTCGCTGTATGTAGATGGCGCCCAGCATTTGAATTATGATAAAATGGGCCTGGCCAATGTGCTGAGGTCGTTTATGAAATGATTATGAGAACTATTTTTTCTATACCTCCGTGCCTCAGTGTTTGAATTTCAATAAGTGCTTAGTAACGTAAATTAATGTTTAAAAACCTGATTTTGCATGGCTGATGAAGATCCCTCGCTGCGTTCGGGATGCCCACAATATTGTGGGAACAGGATTGATTCGCCATTTTGGCGAAACGACTCTTTCCCCCTTTTGGGGGCATCCCGAGCGCAGCGAGGGATCTTCCAAAGGTACTGAATCAGAAGTATTTAGAGCTATCCTCATCCATTTTTAATAACTTCATTTGTTTCATTACTTAACTACAAAAGACATAATAATCATAAAAAGAATATCATGAAAAGCTACTATTTCACCGAAGAACACGAACTATTCCGCGAAAGCCTTCGCGCTTTCCTCCAAAAAGAAGTTGCTCCTCACATCGACCAGTGGGAAGAAGACCGCCGCATCCCTAAAGAAGTCTGGAAAAAG
Source organism: Bacteroidota bacterium (assembly GCA_020438265.1). GTDB lineage: Bacteria > Bacteroidota > Bacteroidia > J057 > J057 > JAGQVA01. The sequence goes on along the minus strand of JAGQVA010000687.1, from coordinate 409 downwards.
ATGGGGGACATGGGCTTTTTGGGCCTCTCCTACCCCGAAGAGTTTGGCGGCTCAAATCTCGATTTTTTTTATGATGTGGTTTTCTGTGAAGAAATCGCCAGAGTCCATTCCGGAGGATTTGCCGTCACGCAGGCGGTTGTGCAGTATATGTCTGGTCCTTATATCCTCAAATATGGTTCTCAGGAATTAAAGGAAAAATATCTGCCCGGCATTATCTCAGGAGAGAAAGTTTGCTCCATCGGCATCTCAGAACCCAGTGCAGGCTCCGATGTCGCCAATATCAAAACCACTGCCCGGCTGGAAGGCGATCATTATATCGTCAATGGTTCCAAAACCTTCATTACCAATGGTGTATATGGTGACTTTATTGTTACTGTGGTAAAAACAGATCCTTCGGCAGGAGCCGCCG
>JAGQVA010000686.1 GCA_020438265.1 Bacteroidota bacterium | reverse complement strand
ATGTGATCGAAGGACTTTTTACAGGAGAAGCCATCGGCCAGGATAAATCAGGAGCGCGAAGAGCGACTGAAGGCCTGACCTATGCTCTTACTCAAACCCCTCGTTTTTCAGTAAAATACACAGGTATCGAAATGATCGGGAAAGGATCTTATGATTTCCCTGAGCCTTTGCCCTGGTCCGTGGTGGATTCTATATGCAGAGCTTACGGAACCGATGCAGTCGTTTCTATCGAGAAGTTTGACTCAAATATCCGCAGAGATATGTCTTCCCGGGAGCGCCAAAGCAAAGACAAAGAAGGAAATGTCACCAAATGGACTGAATATCGTGCAGAAATGCACACGCAGGTAAAACTTGGCTGGCGTTTGTACGATCCTGTAAACAGAGTAATTATTGACGAATTTGAAGTTTGGGAAGAACTGGGATGGGATGGAACCGGGAGATCAGAATCTCAAGCCAATGGAGGACTTCCAGGCCAGGTTTCAGCAGTCAATGATGTGAGTTATGCCGCTGGACGAAAATACGGGATGCGAATTGCTCCTACCTGGGTGAGAGTCAGCCGCTCTTTTTACCACAAGGGAAAAGGAGATTTGAAGTCAGAAATGAAGTCAGCTGCCCGTTTTGCCAAAGTTGACCGCTTTACAGATGCCGCAGTTATCTGGAAACCCATCGCCGAAAACAGCACAGATCCTAAAATGGCAGGAAGAGCCGCTTATAATATGGCTCTGGCTGCTGAATGGGAAGGAAAACTGGATCTCGCTTACGAATGGGCTAAAAAATCCTATACCGAATATGGAAACACAAAAGCGCGCTCTTATATGGATAGATTACAATTCCGGATTCACGAGCAGGAGCAGCTTCGTGAGCAGATGAACGAAAATTAAATATGTATTTTTTTGATTTTTAGACCTTCCAGGTTTCCAAAAACCTGGAAGGTCTTTTTATTTCATTATCCCCTATACTTCCATGTTCGATACGTATAGGCAAATTCATTCTTCTCATCAGCCTGTCGGGAATCGACCTCTACAATCTCCCATTTATCCTCATCGGGAATGCTAAAAAACGTATCTCCCTCTATCTCCGCGTGAACCAACGTCTCATAGATATAATTAATCAATCCTTTTTTCATTGCTTCCTGATAAATGCCTGCTCCTCCTACAATCCACACCTGGGTATCATTTTGACAAAGCGCCAATGCCTCTTCCAATGAATGAGCGATTTCAATTCCCCCTGCCTGAAACTTCTGATTTCGGGTAATGACAATGTTTCGCCTTCTGGGTAAGGGTTTTCCAATCGATTCAAAGGTTTTCCTTCCCATAATGATGGGTTTATCAATGGTAAGTGACTTATATCTTTTCAGATCATTGGAAAGTCGCCAGGGAATTTCATTGTCTTTTCCAATCACTCCGTTTTCAGAAATGGCGTAGATCGCATTGATTTCTTGCGTCATGAATTTTTTTGCAAACTTAGGAAAAAAGAACAAACCCATAAACGGTTCAGGATGATTTCCGTATCTTTGCCTTATGAAGTATTGGATTGTAGGAATTGGTTTGTGTTTATTGATTGCCTGCGCAGAAAAATTGCCAAAGGATATTATTCCCAAGGAGAAAATGGCCTCGATCCTGGTTGAATTTCATCTGGCAGAAGCCGTAACCGAAACTCATATCCGGAAATTTGAGCAGAAAAAAATGCTTAAGGAGGATTTGATCGATGAAATTATGCAGAAAAACGGCCTTGATCGTACTGCTTTTATGGACAGCTATAGCTATTATATTGACCATCCGGCAGAACTCGATTCTATATATAAATATGTAATTAAAAATCTTGATGATTATTTGGATTTAGCGGAAAATGAGGAGTATCGAAAAAGAAACGAGGAAAGTAAAAATGATACCGTCCGCCAAAAGCGGATTGATTCTATGCGTCAGGCAAGGAAAGAGAATCAGAAAATTCCTGCAGTAATCCCACCAGATAAAAAGAAGAAGCAGTAAAGAATGAAATGTGTGCACCCGAATACCTACCAGAAGCTTGGATTTGATGAAATTCTGGCTTACGTAGAGAAAGGCGTTCAAAGTGATGAAGCGAAAGCCGCCGTACGGGAAATTAAACCCTTATTAGACCCCGAAGCCATTGATCTTGAACTTCAGAAAGTGGAAGAATTCAAGCATATCCTGGATTTTGGGGATTCCTTTCCAGCTAATTTTTATATCTCTGCCTCTCCCTTATTGAGGAAGCTTGAACTGGGGGGAAATTGGCTGAATCTAAAAGAAGCATATTCCATGCTCTCCTGGTTAAGGACGATTCACGATACGCGGAATTATCTCCACAAACGCAAAGAAACTTATCCTATCCTTGACGAAATGGTCAACAGGGCAGTTTTTGACCCGGGACTGATTCGGGTTATTGCTGATGTATTTGATGAAAGAGGGAATCTGAAAGATAATGCAACCCCTGAGTTAAAATCCATTCGGAAACAGCTTGTTAGTTCGGGAAATGAATTGCGGACTACCCTTCAGAGAATCCTTCGCAAAGCCAATGAGGAAAACTGGAGTACAGACAAGGAAATTACTTTTCGTAATGATCGATTGGTGATTCCCGTTAAAGCAGAGGCTAAAAATAAAATTTCCGGATTTGTTCAGGATATTTCCCAGACCGGAAATACCGTCTTTATTGAACCGGCAGAGGCACTTACACTGAATAATAAATTGCGCGAACTACAAATTCGCGAGCAGAATGAGATTATCAAAATCCTCCAAATCCTTAGCGGGCAGATTGCAGAAAAACTTCCTGAGTTGATGCAATTCCGGTCAATTATGGTGGAAATGGACATCATTCGTGTAAAAGCCCGCCTGGCCGTGGTTCTCAATGCTACAAAACCGGTTGTAGAACCCAAAGGAAAACTCCTTGAGGTAAGGAAAGGGTATTATCCCTTATTGCTTCTAAAAGCCCAGGAATCTGAAATGGAAGTCGTGCCTTTAAGCGTGACGATGAATAACAACCAGCGGATTATGATTATTTCCGGGCCGAACGCAGGTGGAAAATCTGTTTCTCTGAAAACATTGGGATTGCTCCAGCTCATGCTGCAGGCTGGTTTTTTGATTCCCGTGGAGGAAGATTCCGTCTTTCGGCTTTTTGATTCTATTTATCTGGATATCGGGGACGAACAATCCGTAGCCAATGATTTAAGTACCTATACTTCACACCTTTACCAGATGCGGATTATGGGAGATAATATGGGGCGGGATTCCCTCTTCTTAATTGATGAATTTGGAAGCGGTACAGATCCCCGGCAGGGAGGCGCGATTGCTGAAGCATTTCTGGAACGATTTGTCAGGCAGGGAGCCTACGGCGTAATAACGACGCATTATGGCAACCTGAAAGAATATGCAGAAAAGACAAAAGGCGTGTATAACGGAGCCATGGAGTTTGATATGGCAGAATTAAAACCCACCTATAAACTTATAGAAGGGATGCCGGGAAGGAGTTATGCATTTGAGATGGCTCAAAGGGTAGGCGTGCATTACAGCATCTTGAGAAATGCACGTAAAAAGGTAGGAGAAGACGAAATTGAAGCTGAAAATTTGCTGAAAGAACTGGAAAAAAAGAAAAAGGAACTTTCAATAATTACCTCAAAAAACAAAAGA
>JAGQVA010000685.1 GCA_020438265.1 Bacteroidota bacterium | reverse complement strand
AAGGGTAGAAAGTGCATTAAAAGACCCTGTTAAGGGTATAACGTGGGTAGAAATACGGTATTCCTCCCCCTGTTCCCCGATTTTTGCGCCAATACGGCGCAAAAATCGGGAAGGACAGGGAAACATTCATTTTCTACCCACATTAGGCTCCTACGGAGCCGGAGACCTAGCGGCCTCTAAACTTGCATTTTTACCCTTGGTTCGCACTAAATATAATTTTTCATGCCAGATATGTATAAGGCAAGAAATACCAATTTTTACGATGTAGTGATAGTAGGTGGTGGCCCGGCAGGGGGCGCCACCGCTATCTCTATTAGACAAAAGTCTGATTTGAAGGTTCTACTGGTAGAAGAAGGAGCTTTTGAAAAGACACGTATTGGAGAAACCGTCCCTCCGGATATCAGGCCGCTGCTTAACCAGTTGGGATTATGGGACAGATTTGCGTCCGATAATCATGTGCCGAGTAAAGGAAGCATGTCCGTTTGGGGAGATGAAAAGCCTGGGTTTAACGATTTTATTGTCAATCCTCATGGATCAGGCTGGCATTTAAATCGCCCGCGATTTGACGATATGTTTCTAAGCGCAATGGTGCGTGCAGGTGTGGAGGTACGCCTGGGAACAAAATTTCAGCATATCTCATTACCCGAAAAGGAAGGGAATACGCTTTTGTCTTTAAAAGATGGAGAAACCGAAACAACAGTAGAAACCCGAATGGTCATTGATGCCAGTGGCCAGCATGCTGTAGTTGCAAAAAAACTGGGTACCCGAAGAAAAAACCTGGATCGTCTCCTGTATGTAATGGGCCAGTTTAACCTGCCGGATTCAATCAATTTTCCCGACCAAACCCTCCTGGAAGCCGTTGAAGAAGGCTGGTGGTACGGAGCAAAACTTCCCGATAATCAAGTGCTTGTTGCCCTGGCAACTGACGGAAATGTAGCCAAAGAAAAAAAACTGTCCGAGCCATATCATTGGCTGATGGCTTTAACCCAATCCAGAATTATTGCCCCTTTATTGTCCAATGCTCATTTTTTAGCTGAGAGTTTTCGGTTAAAAACCTCTTTGTCGTTCATGATGGAACCCTGCGCCACAGCACACTGTTTCTGCGTGGGAGATGCGGCAGCAGCGTATGATCCGATTGTTTCCATGGGAATCTATAAAGGGATAAAGTCCGGGCTTGAGTGCGCAGATGAAGTATTGGCTTATCTGGACGGAGATACAGAAGCCATTACACGATATAACGAGTCCAGAAGCAGGGATTTTAAAGAATACGAAACGGTGAGAACCTATCTGTATGGATTGGAAAATCGCTGGGAGAATGCGCCGTTTTGGAGGAATCGGAGTATGGTGGAGAAGACCTTTGTTAGTAAGTAATGAAGCAAAAAAAATTTATCTGCCATGCACTTTTTAGATACACTTATTATCTCTCCTTTAAGGAGCAGGCTCCACAGATTACGCAGATTTCACGGATTTAAGCATATATCAATGGAATTTATCTGTGAGATCTGTGCCATCTGTGGGAGATTTTCAAAAGATTTTCAAAAGTGTACAATAAATCATTCTAACCTAAACTCCCAATCTCCCCCGGCGTAACCCCAAACTGCTCCCGAAAACATCTTGTAAAATAAGCCGGGGAATTAAATCCCACTAAAAAAGAAATCTCTGCCGAGGTTCCCACTTTTTCTTCAAGCAATTGTTTGGCGCGTTTCAGGCGAATGGTACGCAGAAAAACAGAAGGCGACTGATCTACCAACCCTTTAAGTTTTCGGTGAAGCTGGCTCCGGCTCAGCCCTACTTCCTGACTCAGATCCTCGATCGTAAAATTCTCATCAGCCATATAGGTCTCAATCACTGTGATCACACGGCTGAGAAATTGTTTATCCGCAGATTCCACTTCAATTTCTTCGGGGCTCAAACGTACAATATCCCGCCCCAGCTTTTGACTCAGTTTTCGGCGCTGTTCGATCAGATTTCTGACTTTGATCAACAATTCTTCCTCATCAAAAGGCTTAGCCAGATAATCGTCTGCCCCAATATTCAGTCCTTGCAATTTGCTTTGTTTTCCAGCCCGGGCTGTGAGCATAATAACAGGAATATGACTGGTTCGGGGATCATTTTTGATGGTTTTCAGGAAAGTAAAACCATCCATTTCCGGCATCATCACATCGCTGATAATCAGATCCGGAATTCTGGCCTGGGCCTTTTCACATCCTTCCCGGCCATGAGCAGCTTCAATCAGTTGGTATTCTGACTGCAAAAGGGTTTTGAGGTAAAGGCGGATATCGTCATTGTCTTCAGTAATCAGGATAACCGGAGCATTGGAGGCGGGATTGGACCTGGAAGCAAGAACTGGTTGATTTTCCTCCAAACCTGAAATGGCAGGTTGGAACGAAATAACCGATTCCATCATTTCCCCCTGTTCAATCAAAGGTAAAATGACCCTGAAATGACTTCCCTCCCCCAACTGACTTTCAACCTGAATCTCTCCTCCATGAAGATCTATGATTTCTTTGACCAGCGCCAATCCAATTCCTGAGCCTTCATACGCCCTTACTTCGCGGTTCGGATCACTCTGAACCTGAAAAAATCGCTCAAAAATATTGGCCAATCGCTCTTCAGGAATTCCAATCCCACTGTCTTTGACGGAGATTTCCAGATTCTGACCGCGTTGACTGATGCTCAGGCTAATTTTCCCTTCTTCCGGAGTAAATTTAAATGCATTGGAAAGCAGATTGTTTACCACTTTCTCCAATTTGTCCGCATCAAAGGCCGTAATCAAAGGATCGGTCGGGATTTGTATATCAAAATGTATGTTTTTTGCATTTGCCTGAGAAATGAAATTCCCGGCAACGGAACGGAAAAAAGCCATTATATCACCCTTTTCGAGGCGTAATTCCATTTTCCCTGCTTCCAGTTTTGACAAGTCCAGCAGTTGATTAATGAGCTGAAGCAAACGCTCTGCATTGCGTTTCATTAACTGAAAATACAACCGGGGATTTTCCTCCAGACTTCCACTCATCAACTTTTTTAACGGCCCCAAAATCAAGGTCAGAGGCGTACGGAATTCATGAGAAATATTGGCAAAAAAGTGCGATTTGACGCGATCCATTTCGCGAAGGCTGGCTGCTTCTGCTTTTTCCAGTTCCAAAGCTATCTGCGCTTTTCGCTGACGATTCTGGAATAATAAAAACCCAATGATAGAGGCCAGAATTAAAAAGGCCGTTCCTCCCCCCAGCATAATCTGACGGCTTTTTTGCCTCGAAATTTCCAGTTGTTGTTCATTGATTTGATTTTCCTTTTGCTGGGTTTCATACTCAATGGCCAGGGTATTGAGCTGTTCCGCCGCTTTCAAAGTTGCCAGACTGTCCGACAACTGAGTGTATTTTTTTTGATATTCAAGCGCTTTTTGAAAATCCTTGGTCGCTTTATAAAGTTTGACAAAGTTGAGATAATAGGTTTTTTGGCTTTTTAAATCCTGCGTTTCCAGGGCCGACTCCAGTCCCTGCTGGAAATAATAACGTGCACTGTCATACTCCTCACGTCCATACTTGATTTTCCCCCAAACGAGATAATTGAGATTGAGATTCCCGGTTTGCTGTTTTTCACGAACCAATTGATAAGACTTTTGCAGGTAATATTCTGCAGAATCATAGTTTTTTTCGT
>JAGQVA010000684.1 GCA_020438265.1 Bacteroidota bacterium | reverse complement strand
CCCTACACTGTTTATCCAGAAACGTTGTGTCCTGGGCAATTATCCAATTGGAGAACAGAAATCCTAATAGTGTGAAAGTGATATATGTTGTGTTTGCCATAGTTGATAATAATATGGATTTGGTAAATGATTGAGGAAATTTAATAATTAATTTCAACAAAAACCTGTGAAAACGGGCATTTACTTTAATGCCCGTTTTCATTCCCGCATCAAAATCCCCACCAATTCATCCCGAAAATTAAAAAACACCTCCTGTAAACCACTCTTTCCATCTGTCCCATAATTCACCAGATAAGACATCGTGATATCCTGATTGGGGAAATAATACAAATCTGCGCTGTAGGCCAAATCTCGCCCTCTGTGCCCTAATCCATATTCCTGTGCGCTTCGATCCAGAAAATCTTTTCTGATCGCTACTCCAAAGGCAATGTTTCTTTCCACATTTTCACTGGTGATTTTGAGCATTTCTTCCAGAGCGGCTGGAGAAAGCAGGTTTTTTTCTCTGAGTAATGCTTCAATAAAAATCTGCATATCATAGACGGTGGAATAAATCCCGCCGTAGCCGTTTCCGCTGCCGGTATTATAATTGGACAGGTTGGAAATGGTGCCGTTATTATACAAATCATAATACCCCTGAGCAACGAAGTTGGGTAGTTTGTCATGCCAATGATAATAAGTATTGTCCATGCCCAGCGGATCAATAATGCGGTCCCGAATCATTTGAGCGTGGGATTTGCCTGTGGCTTCTTCGATGATCATTGCTGCCAGCAGCAAATTGGTATTGGAATACTTCACATCGGCACCTGGCTCAAAATTGGCTGGTTTTCCTTCAGCATATTTCAGCAATTCGTCTGACTTCCAGAATCTTCCCGGACTGTTCAATACGTTGAGATAGAAGGTATTATCAGTGATGATATCATAAATTCCGCTGGTGTGGTTGAGCAATTGCCTTAATGTAGCTTTGTCAGCATTTTCTATCTTTGCAATGGATTTCTCAGGCATCCATGTACTGATGGGATCATCGAGATTCAGCACGCCTTCGTCAACCAATTGCATGACCAATACTCCGACAAACAATTTGGTAACACTGGCAATTTTGGAGACATGGCAAGGTTGCATGTTTATATTCTGCTCGATATCGGCCAAACCTGAAGCACCTGCCCACTCTCCATTTCCATCTCTGATGAGGAGAGAAATTCCGGGCAAACCCTGCTGAGCATATTTGTCAATCACTTGTTGTAATTCCAGGGCTTTGGGATGGCTTTCATAATTGCCTGTTGGATTGGTACAGACTTGGGTTGGAACAATTTCCGCAGGCTGACAAGCTGAAATCAAGGTCAGCAGCAGAAAAATAACACCGGATATAAGATAATATTTTTTCATCTTTCTGCTTGTTAATTTTGGGTTAATGGAATGCTCAAACCTGCGTGAAGCGCTGTGTTGGGCATCAGAGGCACATACTCCTGCACAAATGGCATTTGCAGGTAAAACTGATATGCGAGGAAAACACGCATGGGGGGCTCTGTAGATCGGGAGATATCGTAGCCGACTTCGAGGGCCATTGTGGCCATAAACTGTGGTCTTCCCGCCTTCCCGGTTCGTAGATAAGCCGTTTCATCTGGTTGCCATTCAAAGATTTGTTTGGCAGGAATAGATTGCAAATAACCTACTCCCAACTGTGGCCCCACATCCAGCCTTCCTTTGAAATGGCGGCGGTATCCAATTTCAGAATAAAACCTCAAACCATGTTGCACATATCGGTGATAGTGATATCCTAGTTTCACCGTTTGAAACCATTCATTCTTTTGGCTTTTGTTATATCGAAATTCTGTACCCAAAGCAATTCCCGGATGTACAGGAATTCCAAATACTCCGAGTTCTCCTCCTCCCGGTAGTAAGGTTGCGTTGTTGAAAACACTGACTACCAGAGGATTGTATGGCTGCATTTCCTGCGATCTGGCACCCTGCCAGATCCCCGGAAGCACCATGATAAGTAACCAACTGATTTTTCCATTCTTTTTCATGACTCTTCCATTTTATCAGACACAAGAATGAAAAGTAAAAACTCTTCCGGAGAATCGGAATGATGGGGCTCAGTTGGGGAGGTAATTTATATTGGTTTGGGGGAGGAGTTCCTACCATTTATCATCATATCTACATCCATTGATTTTCAATATCAGAAATTCTAACCTCAGTCATATTGACTTATGTCATATTGCACCCAAACCTTAATGTGATTCAAATTCATCAAATTCTCCTGAGGGAATCTCTACCGTATGAAATCCATTCGTAACCAGCGCTTTCTCCAGATTAAATCGATCCTGCAACATTTTGAAATATTGAGCATCAGCCAGACTTGGGGCCAGGATACCGAGATAATCATTCGAGGAAGGTTCGTAATATTGCCCGATGCAGTACTCCATAATCCCAAACCATCATTTTCCAGTTTTCATATTAACCTGGTAATGACGATTTATTGAAAAAAAACACATTTTCACTTGACCATTGCAGGGTTCATGTATATTTTAACAAATAAAAACATGATTCATCGATGTATTCTCACCGGCTTTTTTCTCTTGTTACTCACTTTTTCTTTTTCCAATACCGCTCAGCCAGGTATTTGGGGAGCAGGAGGCGGAGGTTTTACCCTGCTTTTCCCCGAAGACAGCATAGGTTATAAAAAGATTCAAATGCAGCGGGAGAGAGTTTCGATTCAATTGTATAAAGGATTTGCTGTGGTAAAAGGAGAATATTGGATGCGAAATACTACGGATGATTCTATCATAATCAGAGCGGGTTACCCTTTAAACGCTACCTGGGATTCTTATAAAAATGCTTCGGATTTGACTGAAATTTATTTTGACCAGTTGTATCAGCTCCGGGTGAAAATTGATGGCCAGAATGCGGAAATCATTCAAAGTCCAATGGAAGCCGAACAGCCCAATGTTTCTTCTTTTAATGACCCTGGAGAAAATAACTGGTATGTATGGTCCATGGAATTCAAACCAGCTGATATTACCAAAATAGAAGTTTATTTTCTGGTCAATACCAATGACGCCAAAGTAAGCCTTGGCTATAGCAAAGAAAGTTATAATGGGTTTGTCTATATCCTGGAATCAGGCGCGACCTGGAAACCGCCCATTGGTGAGGGTACGATTATGATCCAGTTAAAAGATGGTTTGGGTAAAAATGATGTTCATGGAATTTCTCCCGATTCAGCTTTTCATTATGATGAAAACTCGCAAATACTTTTGTATCAATTCCAAAACCTCGAACCCACGAATGAAGACAATATTGCCTTGACCTATTCCGAAAGAATCGCTGACTTTCCATTCGAACAAATTGTGAACAAGGCTGATGATTATTTTGCTGAAATAGAGCAGTTGTCTCAACTAAATCCGGAAGAAGGAAATTATACCCCGGTTGATTTTGGGTCTCCTTTTGATATTTCATCTGTGAATGCGGTTAGCGTTTTCTTCTTTGTGGTTGTTTTTGTGATTCCTCTGTTGTTGGTGTCAGGTGTGGGTTTTGTGATTTATCAGATGGTTAAACGGCGGCGGAGAACGTAGGTATATGATTTAATCATGATTTTGGTTTTCGATTTCCGTAGAGACAAGGCATGCCGTAGAGACAAGGCATGCCTTGTCTCTACGGCATTTTTAT
>JAGQVA010000683.1 GCA_020438265.1 Bacteroidota bacterium | reverse complement strand
GGAAGGTTGTAACCAAGTTGCATGGTTCTGAGTCTCAGATAAGAGCCATCTTCTACATAATAATTGTGAGAGTTCCTTCTGGTAAAAGCCGTATATCCACTTTCTGAGCCGGGAGCCAGCAGGGGAAGCAAGGCATCAGGATTACCGGGCGACCATCCGTTTTCCATTACCCGTGAAGAAACTCCACCTACAAAAGCACGCAAATCAGTAAAATATTTGCTGAAATTGTATAATTCATTACCCTGATTCCAATACCAAAACATATTAAAGTCAAAATTTTTGTAGCGAAGATTCCCATTCAGGCTCATAATAAAATCAGGGTGAGGGCTACCCAGGAATGTTTGATCTTCAAAATTGATGGTTTGATTATCATCCTGATCTTTAAATCTCCAGCTACCTGTAACAGCTCCTTCCTGGTTCAGATTATTCAAATCAGTTTCTGTTTCAAAAAAACCATCGATTTCATATCCATAATAATAAGCTATGGGTTGTCCGGCGGAAGTTCTGGTTACATTGGACAGATTATCAGTATTTCTGGAAATGAAATCGTCAGGATTGTCGCCAATACTTACCACATTATTCACATAACGGGTAAATAACAGGGTAAAGTCATAGGAAAAATCTCCGAGAGAATTCCTGTTGGTAATACTTGCCTCAAACCCTTTATTCTGCATATCGACATAAATGACGCTTACTGCAGGAGGATTAGGGGTCGTTGGAAATGGGGTAAAGGTGGTTCCCGCGCTCAGAAGGTTGTTATTATTCTGGATAAAATAGTTCAGACCGAATCCCAGCTTTTCCTTGAAAAAAGAACCATCCATTCCAAAATTTGTCATTTCCGAAACCATCAACAGGTTCTCAATAGAATTTCCCGATTTGCCCCAGCTAAAGCGCAGTTTTAAATCGTCGATAAATTCGGCGCTTTTCATAAAACCTTCCTGGGATATTCTCCATCCAAGCCCCAATGCAGGAAAACTGGTAGTCAAATCCTCCCGAAAAAGCCTTGAACTGCCGTCTTTCCGGATACTTGCGTTTACCAGATATTTATCGGCATAAATATAGTTAAAGCGCCCAAAATAAGAATCGACTGTTAATGGAATGACCAGACTGTTTCCGGTTAAAGGCGTGCCAAATTGATCTGTATTCAGGTTGATGAAGTTGGGATCGTCAAAATCAAAACCATAGGTAAAGACAAGAATTCCGTTTCCGCTATATCTGATTTTTTCAGTTCCGCCCAGCAGACTAATCTGGTGTTTCCCAAAAGTATTTTCATAACTTATGGTATTGGTCAAAGTCCAGTTCAGGTTAAAATTATAAAAAGTCCCGAGCGTGGTTACGGCAGGGTTAGCAGCATTTTCATAGGTTCTGTAGTTGATATTTCGGCCAAAGGAACTGCCATAACTGAGACCAAATGAAGTGCGGAGCGTCAGTCCTTTAGCTGGAGTTATTTCCGCAAAAGTATTTCCGAATACGCTGTAATTCTCGTTATAGTCATCTTTCGACCTGGCAAGATAGGCAAGCGGATTAGGCGTGTTTCCTGACTCTCCTACGCCATTCCCCCCAAAACCTCCTCCGATATCAAATACAGGAATATATGGGACCATCTGATAGGCCAATGCCCACGGACCTCCATCACCCACCGTATTGTCCCCGTTTCTTTTTCCGTACAGAAACTGGAAGTTTTCTCCGGCTCTGAACCATTTGGTAGGAGAAACAGAGCTATTGATGCGTGCTGAATATCTTTTGTAATCGGTGTATTCATAAATTCCCTCCTGATCAAAATAATTCATGCTGAATAAATAATTGCTTCGGTCTGAGCCACCGCTCACAGAAACCTGATGACTTTGAAGACGTGCAGGACGAAGAATGGCATCGAACCAGTCTGTTCCGGGGCTGGTTTCCATAATTTGATAAATATTTCCATAATCGGAAAGATTATGTAATTCGCTGGCAGCTCGTGGGTCATTGGCATCGACTCCACCTCTGAAAGCCGGACTCACAATGATGCGGTCAGGAATACTCGCACTTGACAAAAATCCATATACAGGATGTTTAAAGGAACTCTGGTAAGCAGTTTGTAAATAACCAAGATACTCCTCGGTATTTAGCAGGTCCGGAGTACTTGACTGTGGAACCGTTTGTGTGCCATAAAAGCCATCATAAGTGAGCTTTATCGGGCCGTTTGAGCCTTTTTTAGTTGTAAGGATAATTACTCCCTGAGCTGCACGAGCACCGTAAATAGAAGCGGCAGAAGCATCTTTAAGTACCTGCACTGAAGCAATATCATTAGGATTTATACCTGATGGATCAAAGGTTGGCATTCCATCGACAACGTAAAGAGGGTTATCTCCTCCCAATGAAGTAAAACCTCTGATCCGGATTTTTCCTCCGCCTCCCGGGCTTCCGTCATTATTCGCTAAAATACCTGTGGCACGTCCCTGAAGCTGACCAGTAATGCTGGCTGAAGGTGTAGTAAGCATATCATCAGTATCTACCACTTCAATCGCTCCGATTATATTTGCTTTTCTTTCGGAGAGATAACCTGTTTCAATCATATCTTCCAAATGACTGGATACCATAATAACATTGATCGCGGAATTATTGGCAGGTACGACTTCGGAGTGTGTTTTAAAGGATGCAAGACGGTAAATCAGGGTATTGCCGGGTGATGCCTGGATGGAATAATTCCCTGTTTCATCTGACAGGCTTCCCATAGCCGTACCTTCTACCAGAATGGTAACTCCAATCAGGGGTTCTCCCTGTTCATCGGTTATTGTCCCGGTTATAGTAGACTGAGAAAAACCATAAGAAGAAAAAATCAGAAATAAGAGAAACAAAAAAACGGATGTTTTTCCCGTTTTATGGTTGTTTGAATAGAAGTTGGTTGAAAACCATTGAGTGTGTTTTTTCATGGTTTGTGTAGTTTAGTTAGAAGTTAAAAGCAGGAATCTGATCATCCCTTGTATATAAGAGTATAACTTTGGTCAGATTCCATGCGCATATTCGTAAAAATGGACGAAGTCGGCAAGATTCATTTTATGTTTTATCAGGTTTCCTGATTGGAAATGGAAGAATGAATTATATGGAAGGGGGGAAAATATAAACTTTTCCTCTGTTTGGCCTGGCAAAAAGATGTATCTCAGGAATGAAAATGCCAAATGTCATTCGGTTTCTCAACAGAATTTTGGTAAATTAATGATATGAAACCATCCGTACCCAAACTTCGCTATTTTATCATCGCCGGAGCCATAGCCCTGATTAGTATGGCTGTTTTAAGATTATTGGGCGATTGTTTTTCATTCGGAATTCTGGGCCATTGGGTCAATTTTAAGGCTTTTGAGCCTATGGAAGAAATTGTCCTTCCTTTATTATCTCTGTTTTTGGGTTTTCTATTGGGAGGACTGATGGCCGGAATATTGGAAAGCCTCAATAAAGAAAGTATAGAACTGGGCACCCAAAAATCATATATTTTGATTACGGTGGGGTCTGTGATTTGCTATTTGGCTTTGAAGAGCTGGTTTTTTTAGGCTTTCGAATAATTGCATAATAAACACTGAGCCACAGAGATTTTGGGCTAACTCATATACGAATTCACATTTATCCTCTGTGCCTCCGTGCCTCTGTGTTTTTCCTACCAGTCGTTAAAAAAAGGCGATTATACCC
>JAGQVA010000682.1 GCA_020438265.1 Bacteroidota bacterium | reverse complement strand
ATGAATGGGATTGATCTGTGAAATCTGTGTTATCTGTGGGAAGTTATATTAGAGCGTTCACCGAATTGTATCCAGATGCTTAATACTCGTCCGCGCACAATCAATCCCTTTTCCTTCCTCCGTATCCTCATGTTCAACCATTGCGTATTCCATCCCGGCGTGTTTGGCGTGGTCAAAAATCTCCTGAAAGTCGATCTGACCTTCCCCCACGCAAGTGATCTCCTCTTCTTCCGTATCATCCATATCTTTGACATGAAATAATTCAAATCGGCCAGGATATTTTTCAAATAAGTCCAAAGGATTGGCACCTCCTTTTCGCACCCAATAGAGGTCCATTTGTACTCCTACCCAGTCAGGATCGGTGTTTTCAATCAATAACTCAAAAGCCGTTTTTTCTCTGATTTCGGTAAATTCTTTGTCGTGGTTATGCCAGGTAAACCGAAAACCGGCAGCTTTGACCTGCCGCCCGACTTCATTTAGTCTTTGGGCCGTCTCCATACATTCATCATAAGTGAGATTTTCAGCTGAAGTCAACCACGGCCAATAACAAGTAATGTATTTGTATTCAAGGGTTTCTGCGGTTTCCAGCCAGGTCCTCATGTCTTTTTGAAGGCTGCTCATGCTGCTCCCACCCACAATACATTTTAGCCCCACATCTTTCAGCACTTCGGCGTATTTGGCAGCAGATTCTCCATAATAATTCCCTTCCACATAACGATAGCCCATTCTGGCCAATTGACTTAAGGTACCGCGAATGTTTTGCGTCATTTCATGTCTGACCGTGTTGAGAATAATCCCCCATTTATATTTTTTAGGAACAGGCAAGGAGTTCAATAACCAGGGAGAACCTAATAAGGCGAGGCTGGAAGTTTTGAGAAAGGAACGTCGGGTAGTAGTTAATTTGTTCATAGGAATTACACTAATTTTAAGATGAGACTCTCTATTTCAAACCAATCTTGAGGATCTTTGGCATCCAATTGTATAGTAAGGGTGTATGTCCCTTTGCGTAGAGGTGTGTAGGTAAAATGGATAGGCTGCCAGTTCTCAAAATCATTGGCCTCATATAAAGTTACGGGATAAATCTCAGAGTTCAATAAAACCTTGATTTTACATGAATTCTCACCCGTTTTCCCTCTCAAATTTGCCAGAATTTCATATTTCCCTTCTGTAACAACTTCAATTTCCCAGGTAATTTGATCGCCCGACTTCTGCCAGTTACCTATCCAGTCTCCGTCTACTCCCGTAGGATGAGAACCTGTTTTTTCTCCTTCCAAACCGCGTTTTCCAAGAAATTGAAGGTTCCCGGTTGCTTTCCCATGATGGGGTTTGATCTCAACTGTTGGAGATTCTGGATACCCAACAGGGATCGGACGGGGGAAAAAGCCCATTTCAGCGTGAACATCCTCGTACCAGGTGAGATAAGCTTCCCGAAGCTCAGACATAATCTGAGGATATTCATCGGCCAGGTTTTCCTTTTCTCCTACATCTTTGCTTAAATCATAAAGTGCTTCTCCATTCACCATTTTCCAATTTCCCTTACGAGCTATTCCTCCTGGAAAAGGTGCTGGCTCTCTCAGCGTTTCAAGAGAATAATTTTGGAAGAATAGGCGTGAATCATGTGAATCCGATTTTCCTTTAGCCGTCGGTATTAAACTCATACCATCGATTTTCAAAGAGTCAGGCAGAGAAATATCAAGGACCTCCAAAACCGTCGGCAACACATCAATATGCGCTGCAATTTGGTTGAATATTTGTGGTTTTCGTTGGATTTGATCCGGCCAGAGCCAAATATTCTGCGTGCGAATTCCTCCCTCATAAATGGTAAACTTCTGATCCCGAAGTCCTGCATTAAAACGCATTTCTTCCTGCGGCACTCTCCATCCATTAATGGGTCCATTATCGCTAATAAAAATAACCAGGGTATGTTCCAGAATACCTTTGTTTTTTAGTTCCCTGATCATTCGCCCCATATTATGATCAATATTCGCCATCATGCCATAAACTCTTGCTTCCCGGTCTTCAAGTCCCTGATCCAGATAAGGCTGAAACCATTGACTATCAACCTGCAAAGGAGTATGTGGAGCATTATAAGGGAGGTAACAAAAGAATGGATTTTGACTGCTTCCCATAAATTTCAGCGCCTCATCCGTGAGCACATCGGTGATATACCCCTGATAATTTTCCGGTTTTCCATTATGAAGCAAAGTGGGATCAAAATAATCATCTGTATGCCCCGTGCGAAACCCAATAAATTCATCAAATCCCTGCGCATTGGGCAGCGAAGGATAATATTCCCCCAAATGCCACTTGCCAAATATTCCGGTGCGATAACCATTGGCTTTGAGGATTTCAGCCAGGGTTGTCTCATTGGGGTTCATCGTTTCAAATCCATTGGTTACACTTCTTACTCCGGTGCGCTGGTGGTAGCGGCCTGTCAGAAGGCTGGCCCGGGTAGGCGCACAGACGGAAGAGACATAAAAGTGGGAAAATTGCGTTCCTTTCCTTGCCAGACTGTCCAGAATGGGGGTTTTGAGAATGGGATTGCCGCTTAGGCCCATATCACCATAGCCCATATCGTCTACCATGATCAGAAGGACGTTGGTGGGTTTTTGGGGAGAATGGCAGGAGAGGAATAGCCAGAATATTGCGAGGAAAGGGAGGGATTTCATATTGGTATTTTTAAGGAATTTGGGTTAGGGCCCTCTCATTGCGCCGCTTTAAAAAACGGCGCAATGATATGGACTCAGGCATTCTGCTGAATGTCTGGTCATTTATCCTGAGGATAAATAAAATTCTGCATTCGCCAGAATGGGGAAATTCGCTTTCACATTGTGCCGTTTTTTAAAGCGGCGCAAAAGCAAGCCAGCTAAAGAGCAAAATCACCCCAAATAATTATTCATTTTTATCACTTCTTCAACACAATAGCCGCTCCCCCACCCTTTTTCAACGGAATGGAGATCTTATCTCTCTGGGTAAATTTCCGCTCAACCACCCGGTAATCCTCCGCCTTGCGGTTGGCATTGATGCCATCGAGAAACATCTGAGCATTATAGCTCCCGGGACCGAGGAAAGACAGGTCTATCTCCAGCGTCCTTTCATGCCAGTCATTGAGCGCACCTATATACCAGTTGTTGCCTTTCCTCCGGGCTATGGCCACGTATTCACCTATCTTGCCCTTGAGGGCAATGGTTTCATCCCAGGTAACCGGAACGGTACTCAGAAATTTCAAAATATCAGGGTATTTTTCGTACTGTGTGGGAGCATCACACAACATTTGTAGCGGCGCATAATAAACTACATACATCCCCAGTTGATGAGCGCGGGTCCCATAACTCATGGGATTGCTATTATTCATTTGAAAATTGCCCTCGGTAGAATTAGTCATCGCTCCGGGAGTATAATCGATCGGACCGCTCAACATTCGGGTAAAGACAATGTCGATATTGTGCTGGGGCGTTTCGTTAGTATTGAATTTATTATACTCATTCCCCCTGACACTTTCATAATTTATAACGTTGGGATAGGTTCGGTGTAATCCCGTGGGCTTACTACAGCCGTGATAATCCACCAGGAGTTTTCTCTTGGCAGCTTCTTTGGCAAGTCTTTCCAGATAATTAATTACAATCTGATCATCGCGATCCATAAAATCTACCTTGATCCCGGCAATTCC
>JAGQVA010000681.1 GCA_020438265.1 Bacteroidota bacterium | reverse complement strand
CATACCTTTCGTTACCTGATCATTGAGTTCCATACCATTGAGTATCGAAAGTTCCTCCAATTTATCCTGAGGCATATTAAACCCTTTAAGAATAGATTCCAGAGTTCCATTACGTGGAACGGTTTCAATATGAATACGATCTGGTGATACATTGATTCTGGCCGGATCAGTCAGCTTCTTGAAGTTTGTCATGGTGCTTTCAAACATTCTCTGGTAGCGACTGAAATTGGCATATTCTGCAAGACCATGAATGACATAAATATTATTGTCATACTGAATGAAGTAAGAAAGAATTCTGACAGTGGGAGTGCCCGTTGACTGCCCTTGAGAAGTGCCGCTACTGGATGCTCCTGTCGAAGGAATTTCTTTATCGGTTGTGGAGGTTGACCCCGATTTTGAGCCGGAGCTGGTTCCTGAAGTTTCGGTTTTAGTGGTTTTTCCTCCGGAAGAAGTAGAAGAGCCCGATTTGGAAACCGTTCCGTCATTATCTGTGGTTTTTGCAGCTCCCTGTGTCGTTTGAGTTTGTGCAGCTCCTTGTTGCTGTTGAATCTGATCAGAAATGACAGCCAGTGCAGGGAAACCATTTACATCGACATTGCGGGATTCTTTCAGGGTAAGTTGATTATTCTGAACAAAGGCTTGCGCTGCCGCATTGAGATCAGAACCCTGTGCAAGAGTCAGAATCATCATTGCATCTCCGCTTTCAGGGGCCATTTGAAACTGAGTAGGGGAATTAGCGGTTTTCCAACCTCCGGGTACCGGAAACTGGAATTTAAGTTCCGGATGATAAAAGGTACTGTTTAATACATAACCCTGACGAGGATCTTCTCCATAGACCAGACCATCGATCATTTGGAGGTAGGAGTTTCGATTTTCCTGGTATTGTTTTCCTTGTTGCTGGGCTTCTTTTGTAAGTTCACCTACCTTTTCAAAACGATCCAGGGGATCAGGGTGCGTAGACAAAAAAGTGGGTACACCACCTCCTTCGCCAGAAAGCCTGCTCAGCGTTTTGAAAAAGTGAGCCATATTTTCAGAATCATATCCAATCGTGGTAGAATACTGAACACCTAACATATCAGACTGACTTTCATTATCCCGTCCAAATTTGAGAAATAATAACTGCATTCCCTGACTGGCAGATTCTGCATAGGGCCTGAATTTTTCAGAAACGATTACTCCCAGGATGAGTCCGGCCTGTCCAAGGATAGCTTTAGAATATTGCTTGGCAGAGTGGCGGGCGGTAATATGTCCGATTTCATGTCCAAGTACTCCGGCAAATTCTGCTTCATTATTAAAATGAGCCATAATGCCGCGAGTGAAATAAACGTATCCTCCAGGCAAGGCAAAAGCGTTTACAACGGGGGAATCCATGATTTTAAATTCATATTTCAAATCGGGACGATGAGAAATGCGAGCCATTTCGTTCCCTTTCTGGTTGATGAAGTTTTGGAGTTGGGCATCATTATATAGTCCAAATTGTCTTACAATATCGGGGTCGGCCTGATCTCCCATGGCCTGTTCCTGTTTTTTTGAGATGAGCATAAACTCCCTTTTACCCGTTACCGGGTTTTTGGCGCAGGAATCTATGAGGAAAAATGTCAGTAATGCAATAGATATCTGAAGTGTGAATTTTCTCATTTCTGTGTTTCTTTTATGAAATTAATCAGATGTTGTAAAAAGTATGAAATTATCAGCATATATAAATAAAGATTGCAGATAATTTCAAAAGTCACCTGGGAAAAAGGTAACGAATGTTTATAGGTTCATGGGTAAAAAAGTTACCGATTCTTTTCTTTTTATTAATTATTCGGCTTGCGGTTTTAGATTAAATGCTTAGATTTGCAACCCAATTTGGAAAGTTGCTTGAAGCAGTTTGGTGAGTACCTTGAGATAGTATAACTAAAAAAGGTTTAAAACTGTTTCATTTGACATAAACAGAGAGTTGCCGGAGCGGTCGAACGGGCTCGCCTGGAAAGCGGGTATACCTCAAAAGGGTATCGGGGGTTCGAATCCCCCACTCTCTGCGAAGGGCTATTCTACATCAGAATAGCCCTTTTTTATTCTCTGCAAACAAAATCCTAACTTCAAACCCCTCCTCTCATCATTCAATCTTAAGTAGCGGTACCTGAAAAATTTCCCCTGATTTCGTCCAGAGACGAAGCCAATATACCCCATCTGCAAATCCGGAAAGATTTATGTTTATCAAATTTTGATTCCCTTCAATTGATTGATGTAAAATACTTTTTCCCAAAGGATCTAAAACTTCAAGCCTTATTGGAATCATTTCAGAATGATGCTCCAGCTCTACCTGAAATTCATCGGAGAAAGGATTGGGATATACTTTTATGAGATTTGTGCTTGTCAATCTGTCCAGATTTGTGTTGCAGGTAGTTTGAAAAGTATCTACAAAAACGAAATCACTCAAAATACTGTCACATATCGGCTGAATTCTGAGTTCATAATTGGTACAACTTTCCAGCCCCTCTACTTGTATAGAATCGAGAATTGTGTTTACACTTTGCCAAACAGAATCATTCAGGCTACGGTATTGAATGTTGTACTCCGTTGCTATCCCTGAGGAATTCCAGGTTATCATCAGGCTTGTATCGGAAGCTGAAGAGGAATCAACGGAAACAGAAACATCACAAACAGCCGGTGCAGGTGCGATGGTTACACAATAATCCTCAATCTCTCCAAATCTAACTATTCCGAAATCGCAAGGAGCAGGTATATGATCAAAATACATACTCACCCGCATTCGGGTACTGCCAATCATAACATTACCTGGTACAATAAAGCTATCTGTAACGGTACTGGTTACAGCTCCCGAATTGAAAATCAGTTCTCCCGCATCATCAAAATCGCCATCCTGATTATAATCTATCCAGACTCGAAAATACTCGTCATAGGCAGAAGACGCATATCCGGGTTGTAAGGACAATGTATTCGATTGGCCAATGAAAAGAGGATCTGCCCAAAGGATGTCAGTAAAATTGCCGTAACCCGAATTTGAACCCGAAACATTTGTTTCACTATTCAGCGTTACGGATTCAATCCATTCTTCATTTGCATTCGTTGCTAATGGAGGGCAATAAGGTAAATCAATGCAATTTCCACAACCCAGGGTTCGGAAAGACCGGGTATATTCAAAATCAAGGATATCATTGGCGCAAATTAGGCTAATTTCTATTTCATAATCTGTACAAGGTTGTAAATTCAAGAAGTTGAAAAATGTATCAACTGTTGAAAATTGACTCCAGTTACCTCCTGATTCGCGAATTCTGACCTGATAACTTTGGGCGGCCAATACACTGCTCCAATTCGCACTGGCACTCAATTCAAAGATACTATCTACCTGAAAATCAGCCGGGTTTTCACAACAACCATCAGTTTTAAAGCTGCCGGTAGAGAAAGAAGTGCTGCTATCAGTCAGGCAAAATGAACTCATGCGGTATTCATACTCCGTACAAGGCTGTAAGCCAAAAAGCCAGTAGGAGCTATCTGTACTTAAAATCACATTCCAGATTGAATCTCCTGCCATTCTCCATTCCAATTGGTGGGTTATGACAGAAGTGTCATTTAGTATCCAGCTGATATAGGCTGAAGTATCTGTGATTCCTGAAGTGGGTGAAATCGAAGGGGGCGGACAAAGTTCCGGGAACTGCAATGACACACA
>JAGQVA010000680.1 GCA_020438265.1 Bacteroidota bacterium | reverse complement strand
CGGGTGCACATGCCTTGTTTTTTCCTCATGGACTTGGACACATGATGGGGCTGGATGTTCACGATATGGAAGATTTGGGAGAGCAATATGTGGGTTATACAGATACAATGACCAAAAGCTCTCAGTTTGGTTTGAAATCCTTGCGTCTGGGCCGTGAGTTGAAACCCGGATTTGTGCTGACCATTGAACCTGGTATTTACTTTATTCCTGCTCTGATTGATAAATGGAAGAGTGAAGGATTACATGCTGATTTTATCAATTACAGTGCCCTGGAATCATACCGTGATTTTGGTGGAATCAGAATAGAAGATGATTATTTGATTACTGAAAATGGTCGAAGATTACTGGGAGACCAGGTCGCAAAAACTGTGGAAGATGTCGAGGCAATCAGAAGGGGTGGGTGAGAAAAGTCACCTTCGAAACAGTCGGTTGTCATCGAAAATATAGTGGTGGGAATATATTTTAGGATTCAGATAGTATTCAAGAGTTTGGTATCTATAATCCTGAATGAATCATGAAAAAGTTTCTGTTTCCAACCGATTTTTCTGAAACTGCCCTCGGGGCCTTTTTATACGCACTTTCACTGGCTGAGGACATGAAGGCATCTGTGACAATTCTTCACGTATTGCCTCCCGTAGTTTCTGCTCATGAGTATTATGAAGCTGAAAATGAGCTTAATCTTGATGAAAAACGGCTTGATTGGGCGCGGAAACAGCTTCTCCAATATACTCATCGAAGTGAAGCCAAACACATTGAAACGGACTTCATCATTGAAACAGGTATACCTGCAGTAGAAATCAGCCGTTGCAGTAAAGATTACGACTTGATTGTCATGGGCACAAAAGGAGCCAGAAATGACGCAAATAAACCCTTCGGGAGTGTAGCTCATGGGGTCATCCAGCAGGCAATAACTCCGGTAATGGTGATTCCGGAAAATAACCCATTTTTCCCTTATGAGCATATTATGTATGCTTCTGAGAAAAAGATGGAAACTCCGGAAAACCTGGGATTTATGGTTCATCTGATAGACAAATTCCATCCCCGGATTTCATTTACCCACATCAATCAGGAATCCAAACAAAATAAATTTGTATATGAATCTGTAGAGCAGGTTTATGAAAACGATGACAGTTCACACGAGATAGGCTGGTATACTTTTAACCAGGCGGATGTTTTATCCGGATTGGAAAGTTTTGCCTTGAATAAGGATGTGGATTTGATTGTGATGAAAACACACAAACGAGATTTCCTTGGTAGAATCTTTGATGACAGTCTCAGCCAGGAGATGGCACTTCATACAAGGATTCCGCTATTGGTAATGAAAGATTCAGGAGTATAGCGATAATCACTATTAGTTTAAGATCCCTCAGGGCGTTATGATCCTGGGGGATTTTTTATATGTGATAGGAAATGAGAGATGTTTTAAAACCGAATTTTCCCTAGAGCGTCAGAGTCGAGAATGGTAATCTCACTTTTACGGGTATGAATCAGATTTTCAGATTTGAACTCTGATAGCACACGAATGACACATTCCTTGGATGAGCCTACAATACTGGCCAGGTTATCTCTGGATATGGGCATGGAAAAAGAGGGCTCCTCTTCTTGCTGATATCTTTCCTGAAGTAATAATAAAGCATCAGCGACTCTTTTGCGGACCGTATCATAAGCCAAATGAAGAAGCTGTTCTTCTTTTTCCTCAAGATCATCAGAGAGAAGGCGAATAAATTTTAAAGATACGTCCCGGTTGTCATACATCAGGGAAAAGAAATCCTCCTTGGGAATGAGCATCAACTCAGAATCTTCCAGAGCCATAGCGTTTTCCTGGTAAGAGCTTTCTTTCAGGAGAGCAGTATATCCGATAAAATCCCCTTCTTTAAAGAGGCCTGTGATATATTCTTTTGCGTCTTCGTTGGTTTTATAGGTTTTGATTTTGCCTTTATTTACAAACCACAAACCCCTGGGATAGGAATCTTCCTGAAAGATCAGGTCTTTCTCCCGAAACATTCTTATCTCCTGATTATCAGATAATTCTTTTAAAGCAGACATCCCACGAGCCTCATTAATAAACCCACTGATTCCGTCGACATCACGCTCTATATCCTTATGAATGGCTTCGTGTTTTTTGATTCGCATTTCAACCACGTCGAGAAGTTCTGCCTCATCAAAGGGTTTGGTAATGTAGTCGTCTGCCCCCAGATTCATTCCCCGGCGCAAATCTGCCTTTTCGGCTTTTGCTGTTAAAAAAACAAATGGAATACCAGCTGTTTTTATATTTCGACTTAACAAATGCAACACGCCATAACCGTCAAGTTCCGGCATCATAATATCGCAGATGATCAGGTCGGGAAATTCTGCATTAGCAATTTTTACTCCCTCTTTTCCATTTTCAGCGGTCAGGACTTCATACCCCGCTAATTCAAGAATCTCAGCTGTATTTTCACGTACCTCGAAATTATCTTCGATCAATAATAATTTTTTCATTCTATTTCTAGTTTTCTAGGTAGTCTAACGATAAATGTAGTACCTATTTCAGGACTACTGATAAATGAAATTTTTCCATCCAGAAGATCCAAATATCTTTTTACAATGCTCAGTCCCAGGCCTGTTCCCTGGATATTGGTCGCATTATGGGCACGGAAGAAACGTTTAAATAAATGTTGTTGTTCTTCTTCAGGAATTCCCATGCCACGATCAATAACATTTACTTCTATTTCGTCTTTTAATAGCTGTAATTTAACAGTTATTGGGGAATTTTCAGGAGAATATTTGATCGCATTAGAAATAAGATTCGCCAAAACATTTTTGAGAAGGTGGGGATCAATATAAACCTCAGGATTTTCACCTTTAATTTCAAGGTTGATTTTTTGTCCAGACCGCACTTGTTGCTGAAATTCTTCAATAATTTCTCCAAACCATGGCTTTATCTCAATCCATTCTCCTTTAAACTCGATGACTCCTTCTTCTAATTTGCTAAGAGATAAGAAGTCATTCAGAATATTGGTCAGGTGATAAACATTGGATCTGATGCGATTGATATGCTTATTTCGTTTTACTCCCTGTTCTGGCTTTTCATAACGGCTTACCAAAGAAATTGAAGAAAGAATCGTTGCCAGGGGAGTCCGAAATTCATGAGAAGCCATGGACACAAACCGAGATTTGAGCTCGTTTAATTCTTTTTCCTTTTCAAGGGCATCTTCGACCTGCTTTTTGTTTTTTCTTAGTACCTGTTCTACAAATTCCTTTTCTTTGATTTCTTCCTCAAGTGTCCAAATAGCCTGGGCGAGCGCTTCAGTTCTGGCATTTACTCTTTGCTCAAGCTCTGCATTATATGACTTCAGTGCTTCTTCAGCTTTCTTTTGTTCGGTAAGATCATGAACAATGCCAGCGAAAAGTTTGCCATCCCCATAGTCTACTTCGCTGACACTCAGGTAAAAAGGAAAAGTTGAACCATCCTTTCTGAGTCCAACAACTTCCCGGCCTATTCCAATAATCTTTTTCTCTCCGGTGTGAATATAATTATTGAGGTACTGATTATGCGAAGAATGGAAAGGTTCTGGCATCAGCATTCTGACATTCTTTCCAATAACTTCACGTTTATGGTAACCAAATAACTTTGCGGCTGCGGGGTTAATGGTTTCAATGATCCCTTCCTGAGTGATGGTAATCACTCCGTCTAC
>JAGQVA010000679.1 GCA_020438265.1 Bacteroidota bacterium | reverse complement strand
TGTACCCGAATTTTGGGGAGGTTTTGTAGAAGACGCCGATAATGATGGCAAAATCACCGAATATGACCGTATGGCCTGGAATGACAAAGTCCTTGACGGAAAAGGATTTATTAACTGGAAATCTTACAATCATCCAGAGTTGGGAGAAGTAGAAATTGGTGGCTGGAACCGCAAATTTACCTTTCAGAATCCTCCACCAAAATTGTTGAAATCAGAAATCGAAAAATATGTAGAATGGATGCTTTGGCTGGCAGAGACGAGTCCATTGCTTCAAATCAATACCGTAGAAGTCTCCCCGGTCATTAAAGGAAAAGTTGTTAGCTTAACCGCTGAGATCCAGAATGTTGGCTATTTGTCTACAAACATCACGCAGAGAGCCATTGATGCAAAGTTGATTCAGCCTGCACGCGCAATTTTGGAACTGGAAGACGCAGAGTTGATTTCAGGAAAATTGAGAATGGATCTAGGCCATATTACTGGAGCCAGAGAAAGTAGTGATACCGCTGAGGAAAGTAAGCGGATTTTGAATTACGGGATTCAGATTACAGGGAAGAATCCGGTTGCGCGGCTGAGAGTTGAGTCGGAGAAGGGAGGGATTGTGGAGAAGGTGATTAAGTTGAAATAACAGTGATTATCCTTAAAAAATCCAAACACAGTATTTCATTTTTATTCTCTGTGAACCTCCGTGCTACTCTGTGAAGCTCTGTGTTATAATATAACTCGATAATCGTTAAAGGTATAACACAGAGGTGCTCAGAGATTACACAGAGGTTCACAGAGAAGAATACAAGAAGAGTATTGAGTTATCAAAAATTCTTATCCTCCTCCCCTATCCGATCAATCAACTCATCCATCGGCTCCACATCCGGATAGTCTTCCAGCTGCTTTCTCACGAGCAAATACCCTCCAAAGGCGGATAACAGCCCAAATATGACCAGGATCAAAAGATTGGAAGTATCTCCCAATATGAGAGCCATCAGGGACATCCCGCCAAACTCAAACCCAAACCAGCCCAAAACAGTAAACAACTTCCATTTACCCCGGGGTTGTCCCTTCCTGTCGGCCAGTTCTCCAATCCTTTTTGTCAAAAAATATAATGCAATGATTTCCAGCATAATACATCTGTTACCAGTTAATTTCCTTTCCATCCAATCGCGCGTCTATTCCCCGGCGACTGGCATCACTTACCCGTGCATAAGCACTCATTCTCCCGGCAAATTTCACTCCATTTTCCAAAGGAAAATCGTGAATATCTGCGACCATTTTCTTTAATAGCTGAAGCGAAGCGGCTGAAGTTTTCTCACACAGATGTTTGGTAAATTCCTTTACGGTTTGGTTTAACTGAGAATTGTCAACTATATGGTTTACCAGATCATATCTTTCTGCGGATTTGGCATCTATAACCTTACCTGACAGGATCATTTCCTTGGTCCTTGTTTCCCCGATTTTCCGCAATAAAAAGGTAATGGCCAAAGCTGGAATAAATCCTTCGGTAACTTCGGTAAAACCAATTTCCAAATCATTTCCTGCATAAGCAAAATCACAAACGCTGACTAATCCTGCCCCTTCAGCAAGCGCCTTTCCCTGAACCTGAGCAATGACAACCTTCGTTGAGCGGTAGATAGCAAAATACAACTGGGCCAGACTCGTTGCGTCAGCCATATTCTGCTCCAGATTGTACATTCTTACTTTTTCCAGGTATTCTGTTTCATATCCCACGCAAAAATGCTTTCCTTTGCCATTAATTAATAAAACTTTCACCATGGGGTCATTTTCGGCCCCAATGATTGCGTCTCTTAGTTCAATGATCATTACATCATTTAAAGCATTTTCCTTCTCTGGTCGGTTTAGGGTGATGATTCCAACCCTTTCAACAACATTGTACTCTATAAACTGGTATATTTTCATCAAATCAATTTGCCCTAAAAAAAGATAAATTTTTAGTAGATTCAAAGGCCAAAAATATTCTATGCAAAACACCATTACCAGCATATACGGAAAACTCCTAGCTACTATTTGCGTCATACCAACCTTATTAGTATTTTTACTAATAAAGATAGCAGTTGATATTCTGAGTTTTTTCAAAGGCATAGGCATGGCAATATTTGGATCACAAAATAAATATGAAAATAAGCGTGGATTTTATGTAGCGCCAACCAATACTTCTTCCCAATCAGTGAAAATCAACTGGAAAATGGTTGGAATTATTTTCCTTCTGGTCGCTTCCGTCAACCTCAATACATATTGGGTCTTCAACTTTCATTTTCGCCCTGTCAGGATTGAAGCTCCCAAACGGTTATATCTGATGGATAAAGCCGATCGCCACATTCTCGACACCGATAGTTTTGAACGAAAAGTACATGCGGTTTCCAGTTCACTTGATATTCCCCCTGAATGGCTAATGGCGGTGATGTACTCTGAATCCAAACTCAACCCTGCTGTAACCAATCATCGGGGAAGTGGTGCTACGGGTTTGATTCAGTTTATGGTTCCGACTGTCAGAGAGCTAAATGCCCGCATGGGAACGGCCTATTATATGAGTGATATCAAATCCATGCCAGCTCATCATCAAATGGACCTTGTATTCGAATATCTTCAAACCGTTCGGGAAAGATATGGTGAGTTTAATAGTCTGACTGAATTATATCTGGCGATCCTCTATCCCAAAGCACTTGGCCAGCACCATTGTTATACCATGTATTCCAAACCTACCAAAATGTACCGTCAAAACTCTGGTCTGGATGAAAATAAAGACGGTTCGGTAACAGTCTGCGACATCGATGAGCGAATGCAACGCCTTTTTCCTACGGCTTATATGGTCAGGAAATAAGAGTTTAAAACAGGGATAACTGCCGGTCGTTTGGTCGGCGAAAAGCATTCACGTTATATTCGGGAAGTTTGCGATCGGCAAAATATTTCTTTTTCATGAGTTTAAACAAATCGGAGATAGAACTGGCCATTGGACCTTCTCCCTTCATTCTCCGTCCAAATTCACTATCTCCCAATTCTCCCCCACGACTGGCCCTGATTTGACTCAGTACTTTTTCCGCACGATCTGGAAAGTTTTT
Organism: Bacteroidota bacterium; assembly: GCA_020438265.1. Classification (GTDB taxonomy): domain Bacteria; phylum Bacteroidota; class Bacteroidia; order J057; family J057; genus JAGQVA01. The sequence goes on along the minus strand of JAGQVA010000679.1, from coordinate 609 downwards.
GGTTATCCAGTCTTCAAAAATATCTTTCACATCTCCATTTAATCTGACCAGAGAATACCCTAATGCCTGCGCTCCTGCCTCAGCTGCCGCTTTGGCTAATTCTGGAATTTCGTGGTTACTCAGGCCAGGGATAATGGGGCCCATCATAACTCCTACGGGAATTCCGTTATCAGCCAATTGTCTTACCGTTTCCAGCCTTCGTAACGCTGAAGCCGTACGAGGTTCCATTGCCCTTCGCAGTTTTTCATCCAGGGTGGTAATCGTAATAAAAACGTGAACAAGATGATTCTTTGCCATTGATTTCAGCAAATCTAAATCCCTCAGAATCAGACTGTTCTTGGTAATCATTCCCACTGGATTACCAAATTCAAGAAACACTTTCAGGCACTCGCGGGTAATTTCTTCCTTTCGCTCAATCGGTTGATAAATGTCCGTATTCCCTGCAAACATCACATGATCGGGCTTCCACTTGGGATGATTGAGTTCTTTACGCAATAATTCAGGCGCATTTTCCTTGACAATAATTTTGGTTTCAAAATCCAGTCCTGCGCTATATCCCCAATACGGATGCGTATTTCGGGCATAACAATACACACAACCGTGCTCGCA
>JAGQVA010000066.1 GCA_020438265.1 Bacteroidota bacterium | reverse complement strand
CCTCCATGAATCTGCACCGCTTCATTAGCAGTCCAAACGGCAGTTTCGCTGGTGTAAAGTTTGGCCATTGCTGATTCTTTGGTTACCGGTAAGCCCTGATTAATTCTCGTAGCAGCCTGGAAGGTTAGAAGCTCACCAGCATTGATTCGGGTGTACATATCCGCCAGTTTAAAGCCAATCGCTTGAAATTGAAAAATTGGCTTGTCAAATTGTTCTCTTTCCTTTGCGTACTTGAGGCTGGCCTCGAAGGCTCCTTTGGCAATTCCCAGGCCAAGAGCAGCTATGGAAATTCTTCCTCCGTCTAGAACCTTCATCGCTTGTTTAAAACCTGAACCTTCTTCCCCCATAAGCTGGGATTTGTGAATGCGGCAGTCTTCAAAAATTAACTCGGTCGTTTCAGATGCACGCATTCCAAGCTTATCTTCTTTTTTGCCATGTGTAAAACCAGGTGTGCCTTTTTCTATAATGAAAGCAGAAGAATTATTCCTTTCACGAGGTTCTCCGGTCCGGGCAATTACTACCGCCACCTGTCCTGATTTCCCGTGGGTAATAAAGGTTTTGGAACCATTCAGGATATAATAATCTCCATCTTTAACTGCAGTTGTGCGCATATTTCCCGCATCAGATCCTGTATTGGCTTCTGTAAGTCCCCATGCACCAATCCATTCTGCGGAAGCTAAAAGAGGCAGATATTTTCTTTTTTGCTCTTCATTCCCAAATTTCAAGATATGTCCGGTACAAAGAGAATTATGAGCGGCAACGGAAAGACCAATTCCCCCACAGAATTTGGCAATTTCACTGATAACGGTAACATATTCCAGGTATCCAAATCCTGACCCTCCGTATTCTTCCGGAACCAGGACTCCCATCAGACCCATTTCACCTAATTCTTTGAAAATTTCAATGGGAAATTCTTGCGATTCATCATATTTCATGACTACCGGCCTGATTTTTTCTTCGCCGTACCGGCGAATCATATCGGTAATCAATTGCTGATTTTCGTTGAGCTGAAAGTTGAGACCTTCAGTTAAATCTATCGTAGTATCCATTTTGTAGTTTGGTTATATAGCTGATTGTGAGTTAATTACTGTAATTAATGAGCGCATGAACAGGTTGTCCTGATTGGGCGAGTTTTGCCTTTCCTGGCAGAAAATCAAGGCTGATAATAAAACTGAAACCAGCAACCTGGGCTCCCAGAGTGCGGCACATATCAGCTGTTGCCATAGCGGTCCCACCCGTAGCCAGCAAATCGTCGTGAATGATGACTTTATCACCAGGGGACAGAGATTCTTTTACCGATTCTAGTGTTGCTGCTCCATATTCTAACTCATAGGTAACCGAAATGGTTTCCGGAGGAAGTTTCCCTTTTTTCCGAACCATGACAAAACCTGCATTTAGTTTGGACGCAATCTGAGGGCCTAATAAAAACCCCCGGCTATCTATGCCAATGACTTTCGTGACACCCTGGTTTTTCCACTGTTCAGCCAAAGCTTCCACGCAGTTTTCTATGAGTTGTGGGTCAAGAAAGATGGGAGAAATATCTTTAAATAATACTCCTGGAATAGGAAAATCAGGCACTTCCCGAATCTTCGATTTCAGTGTTTTTAAGAAGTCATCACTTGCCATAAGGTATGAAAGGTCATTTTTGTCAAACCTCAAAAATACAAAAATCTTATGTAAGATCTAAAGATGAAAGTAGGTTTTTAATTTATCCAGTGTAGATTCTTCCAAAGGTTTTATTTCTTCCACTTCTTTCCATGAGTCAAACCTTCCCAGTTTTTTTCTTTCTGCGATAATTTTTTTTGCCAGTTTTTGATCAATTGCCGGGTAACTTGTGAGGTTTTTTTCTGAAATGGTATTCAAATCTTTTTTGGGATAGGATGAGATATCCCCAACAGTTGTGTATTCTTTGATTTTGTCCAGATCACTGGCTTCAATTCCATAGATTTCAATTAAATCATTGGTTGAACTGTAAAAACCAATTTTGTTGCGGTAGCTGACAATTCTTCGGGCAAAGACCTTCCCAATTCCATTGATCTGTGTAAGTGTGGCTGAATCAGCGGTGTTGATATTGATGATCAGGTTAGTTAGCGTAAGTGGGGTTGACGGAAATTCTTTTTCTTCTTTCTCTTCTGAATCGGAACTTCCCCTGGATCGTCCCTTACCATCAAAAACTTCCGGATTTGCAACCGCTTCTTCCCGAGGTTCTTCTTTGGTTTGGATTAAGGCAAAAAGACTTCGGGATTCCTGTTGATCCGGTAATTGAATATTGCGTATCTCAGCCAGCGTACGAGCATTCACAATCAGATAATCGCGGTTTTGGTCGATGACCTCAGAACTGAGATTATAGACTGAAGAGAGTTCGTCCACGGATTCAAACCCTTTGATCGAGTTACGATAGTTAATAATTCTTTTACTCAGAACACTCCCGATTCCAGGCAGTTTTTGAAAATCTTCTGCTGAAGCCAGATTAATATCCAAAACCAGAGGAATCTCTGTTTCCGTGGAGAATGAAGCTTTGGGACGAGAATTTGCGATCGTGGGGCTGAAGGAGGGAGCGGTAATGGGACTCACAAACAGATAAGGTTCTATGGATGTAAATGTTTCTTCACTTAACCCATATACACGCCGTAATTCTCCGACAGAATTAAATCCTTTTCGGAACTTCCGATAATTGATAATTCTTCTTGCAAGGACAGGACCAATACCATTCAGGCTAGCCAGTTGAGAACTGTCAGCAAGGTTAATATCGAGGCGGGTGGAATTGGTTTTAGTATAAACAGGCTCGGTAAAGTTGGGTTCTTTTAAGTTTGAAAGCTCCGCCCCGGTGCTTTCAAAAAACTTGATACCAGATGTAATAAATATTGCAATCAGCAATATGAATACAAAAGCAAAGATCCCTTTTTTCTGAGAGTTTGTGAAGGTAAAATTTTCTTTTGCCGACATAGCTTGTTTTTTGCCTATCATCAGGTTCTCAGCCAATAGATATTGCAATCTAAGAAATGATTCGATAAATAAAAAATTGTTAAATCAGAAACGCTTTACAAATAAGCATCGGGAGAAGCAGGAAGGCTTACTGTGATGGAAGTTCCTACTCCTGGCTGGGATTCCAGATCAATAAAACCGGATAATTTTTCAACGGAATTACGCACAATATAAAGCCCCAGACCAGAACCCTTGGACTGAGAATTTCCCCTGTAAAACATCTCAAATACTCTGTTTTTAATCTTTTCAGGGATACCAATACCATTATCCTTAATCGTGATCAACACTCGTCCTTCCTGTTTTTTTACCAAAATCTCAACCCTGGGTTGAAGCGCTTCAGGGTTTTGATAATTGATACTATTGAGGATGAGATTTTGAAAGATCGATAGGAGAAGTTTTTTGTCAGAGATATAGGGTTCATCAAAAGAAAAACTTTTTTCAAAAACTACCTTGTCAGATAGTGGTTGATGCTGCAGACTGGCAATAATTTCGTCAAATAAATCCCTTAGCAGAATAGGCTCCGGGTTTATTTTGGCTTTGTTTATCCTTGTAAGATCGAGGAGTTCTGTCAGAATAAGATCCAGCCTCTCCGTACTTTTTGAAATAAGACTGAAATAGCGCAAAGCTTCGGGATTATTGATCTCTTCCATAGCAATGTTGGTAACCCCAATGATAGAAGCCAGTGGACCTTTCAGGTCGTGTGAGGCTTTATAGACGAATGAATCCAGTTCGTTGTTTTTTTCCTGTAATTTGATCTCGGTGATTTTCCGGTCAGTAATATCTGTAATGATAGCAATGGTACCTACCATATTCCCATGACCGTCGATAAAAGGAGCACCGGCAATCAAAACCCATATAATACTTCCGTTTTCTCTTTTTAACTGGAATTCATACTGGTCGGAAATCCCTTTTTGCCTTAAGGCAAATTTTTCTTCGATTAATTTTCGGGAACTATCTCCGGCAAAAATTTCATAAGACTTTTGACCAATAATGACGCCTTTATCTTTTTGTAGAATTTCGCACAACCGATTATTGACAAATAAAATGGTTTCGTCGTTATCGGTCAATACCAGGCCCTCGTTCATGCGTTCAACCAGTGTACGATATTTCTGCTCGCTTTCTCTGAGGGCCTCTTCCTGATGAATGCGTTCGGTTATATCTCTGGCAACTCCGATCATGTATTCTTTTCGGTTTAGGGACACAAACCCAATATTTACTTCCAAAGGAATGGAAGAACCATCCTGCCTGCGGAAAGTTTGAAGATAAAGCCCCGGGCCATGTGTAGAGATTTCTGCCAAAGATTTTTCGTTTTTGGCGTTGAAGGTTCCGGAAATAAAATCCCCAAGCGTTTGTTTTTGGGTAATTCCATCCTCCAGGCCAAGCATTTTGGAGAATTGTTTGTTATAATCGATAAACCCATCTGTTTCAGGATCGATGACGAAAATAGCGTCGCTGGACTGATTGATGAGTTCTCTGAATAAAGTCAGTCGCTCAAGATTCTGGCGTTTTTCTGTATCATCTTCAAAAAGAAGCCCAACCATATTTTCAGTTAAGGGGACGATTTTTGTTTGCCAGAATTTATCAACAGAACCGGGTTCATGAAACTGTAAATTTCCGGATCGGATAATGGATTGGGATCTGATTGATTCAAGAATTTTATCAATTCCCCCTGTGGGTTTCAATCCGGGAAACACATCTTCGATTTGCTTACCAGCTAACCCATCGGCACGCATTCTTAAAGCATGAGAGGCGTAGTGATTGGCTGATACGATTCGGGGCATCTGGTCCTGAGCGGGATCTTCAAACTGTAAAATGACAATGCCCACATCGACACTTTCGAATAGGTCGGCATACTGGTTGATTTTCTGAATAAATTGAAGTTTCTCTTCAATGTTTTTCAGAATAACAATTACCCGGAAATGACCTCCAAGCAGAATAAATTTGGCCGCAAGAGAAAGGATAACTATCTGCCCGTTTTTCGTGAGGATTTTTACTTCTTTTTCCAGGTTTTCCCCATTTAATACCTGATTAATCACATTCTCAACGGTGATGTCCTCTGATAACAGGAGCTTGTCCATATCCAGGTTCAAGAGCTCCTCTGGCGAATAACCCAATAATTCAGTAATCTTTTGATTGGCTTCAATCGGTTTCTTTTTTTCGGGATGAAAAATGATTATCCCATCTGAACCTGCATTGAATATTTCCCGGTAATTATCTTCTGATTGCTGCAGGGCAAATGCCATGTCGACCTCTTCCGGGGAATTTGGATCGTAAATGAGATTTTCGGGTTCGTAATATGTACTTGTAGGAAGATGTGTATTCCTCCCCAACCAGTTATAAAGGCCAGACAACACGGTGGCCATTCCCATGACAACAATAAACAGAATCGGGTTTGTCTCCAGTTTTTCAATGTAAAAGGAACAGAATACAAATAGTGACATCGTAAACAGGGCCATCACAACGTATTCTGCAAGGTTTTTAAAGGAGATGCAAAAAAGGATTTGTCCGGTTATCAGGATTGTTACAAAATAAACGCCCAGGCGGTTGGCATAGGCCAGATAAATCAGGGAAAAATAGAAAATGGAAAAAGTGATAAAAGCGTATTCTCCCAGGTTTTTTCGGGTATGGGGAATAATAAAAGACAAAAGGAAAGGGAAAATAATGAGGCCAGCAGCAGCGATATAAAATATTTGAGGTAAAAATACTGATGGATATAATTGATTAATGGCCCAACCCATTCCCAAAACAAAAAGACCCGACACAACCATCATAATCCTCAAAATCATCAGAGAACGATGTTTGGAAGAGGGTTGATGTTGGGAATAAGATGGTTGGTTTTCAGCAGGAATCATATCGTCACGGTTTACCCAAACCCCCAAAAGGATCTAAAGAGGCGTTACTTTATATCCTTGTTTTCTCAGCAATTCAATTACCCCGTTTGGGCCGGGTAAATGTCCTGCTCCCACGGCTATAAATACGCTTTCTTTCGCTACTAAAGCTTCTATTTGAGAGATCCAGTTCTTATTTCGTTCATCCAGGAGTTTATCCAGATGGTCGCCTACTTCATCGCTTTCCCCCATCATTTTCATCAGCGTGTTGAGATCCTGTTTTCGATATAATCTGATCATATCTGTGTATTGCTGGCAGGCAGCTCCAGGGTTTTTAATTGTTTCGAGCAAACCTTCTGCCTGCTCTTCCAGGGTCATCTGATCCAGATATTTCATCTGCTCGTTAATGGTCTCCAATCCCGAAACCGGTTTATTCGCATTCTTGAAAAGTTGAGAAAAATACATTTCATAGGACTCCTGTTCTGAAGAGTTGCAGTAATTGGAACTAATATGCTGGGAAATGAAGATCGGTTTAAACATGTGATAAAGCGGCATAGGGGTTTCCAGACTGTCTCTCATAAAGGAAGTGACCCTTTTGTAATCATCTTCTTCAAATAAAGACTTAAGTGATTTCCCTCTGGGCATCATCATTGCCATGGCAGAACTCAGCATAGAACCCATATTGATGTCCAGGGGAATTTCGAGGACCAGGTGTTGGGTAGATTCCAGTTTTTCTTCCACTGCCGGAGTGAGGAAAAAAGAGTCTTTGGGGATAATGTGAATGGTTCCGTAAAGATATGAGGGTGTTTTTAGATCCTCCCGATTAATTTCCCAAAGAAGAGATTGGTATAATTCTCCGGTTTGAGATGCCTGTAAGCTATCACTAACCGATTCATCCAGAGGCTGTGAATAGCCATTTATATGGAGAAAAAATGCCAGACTGAAAATCAGACTGGCACCCAAGATATATGTATGTTGCTTAGTTCTTGTTCTGTAGTTTTGGGAATGCATAGCGCTCCGGATCATGTTTATATTTAGGAATATTTTTTTCAATAGGGGTTACTTCGTACCCCGCTTTTCTCAGTAAATGTAGTAAACCAAACTCACCTGGCAACTGCACTGCATTAACTACGATAAAATAGTCCTCAAATTGTAATTGCCATGAAAGGCTTTCCAGCCATTCCCTGTTTCTAACTTCAATCAGCTGATTGTGGTTGCCCCCAAACTCTGGAATTTCTTTGGCAAGTAACCACAAAGCATCCAGATCCTGTCTGCGATACGCCATGAGATACTCTTTATAGACTGAGCAGAGGCTATCGCGGTTTTCATAGGACCTGATTAAATCATGGGTCTGTTCTTTAATACTGAAGTTTTCCTGCCATGCGGCACGGGTCCACCCTGTATTTAAGGTTTTTAGCGGTTTATCAGCGACCCGATAAATAAAATCTTCGTAATCTACCGGTTTATTATTTTCCTGATAACCCAGACAATAATCGCTGAGCATTTGTCGGGAAAGATCTTTCGGAGAATAGCGATTTTTTAATTTTTCGGCAGATTTATCAGAAAGCCGGTCTTCAATAAATGATTCAATTTCCTGATATTTCTTCCTGGGTAGAATAACATCCAATGTGGAATCCATAGGAACATCACCCCGATGCAGATAATCCAGACTAACTTCATTGGGGTTAACTTCCATAATCAGTTTGTCTGAATTTTGAATCAGATTGGGAAGCCCGTCCGGAACAAAGAAAAAGTCGCGAGGGACTTTAGGAGGAATCGCATAAATATAGGAGGAATGAGATTCTCCATCCTTGCTGATTTTCCAAAGAATCGATTGTGAAGGTTGTACAAAGATGGGAGACTCTGGAAGTCTCGGAGGATGAAGGGAAGATTGAATATTGGGTTGTTGTGCGAAGGTGTTAGAGCAAAGAAGGATTACAAGTAAAGAAAGAAGGTAATTAGTACGAATAAACCAGAGCATGTTATGTGTTAATGAACAAAGTATTCAGGGGGTGGGTAAGTTCCCCCGAATTTTGCACTAACCTAAGCATTTTATTTCTGAAATTCCAGTATAACCTCTTCGATTATATTACAACAGTCATTTAATTGTATCTCATTGATTACAAGGGGAGGGGCGAAGCGAATAATATTGCCGTGAGTGGGTTTGGCCAATAATCCTTTTTCCGCCAGATTCAGACAAATATTCCAGGCCGTTGGGCTTTCTTCACTATCATTGATCACAATGGCGTTTAACAGGCCTTTTCCTCTCACTTTGATAATCAGATCAGGGCGCTGTTCAATAATTTTATTCATTCTCTCTCTAAATATAACACCCAGTTTTTGCGCCTTTTCCGCCAGATTTTCATCAATCAGCACCTGTAAGGCTGCCATTGCTACCCGGCAGGCCAGTGGATTGCCTCCATAAGTGGAACCATGTTCGCCCGGTTTGATGGTCAGCATAATCTCGTCATCGCATAAAACTGCTGAAACGGGCAGGACTCCTCCTGACAGTGCTTTCCCTAAAATCAGAATATCGGGCTTTACTCCCTCATGATCACAACAAAGCATTTTTCCGGTTCTGGCCAATCCGGTCTGGACTTCATCAGCAATAAAAAGGACGTTTTTGGCTTTACATAATTCGTAAGCTTTTTTCAAATATCCCTCATCCGGAACCACAACCCCGGCTTCTCCCTGGATCGGTTCTACCATAAATCCTGCTACATTGGGGTCTTCCAGCGCTTTTTCGAGAGCTTCCAGATTATTATAAGGAATGAGCTCGTACCCCGGCATATAAGGGCCAAATCCTTTATAACTGCCGGGATCAGTAGAAGAAGAAATGGCCGCAAGAGTCCTCCCCCAAAAATTGCCTTCCACAAAAATAATTTTTGCCTGATTTTCGGGAACTCCTTTCACTGTATAAGCCCATTTTCTGCACAATTTCAGAGCTGTTTCCCCGCCTTCAACCCCTGTATTCATGGGGAGAACTTTATCATAACCAAGAAGTTCAGTGATATATTTTTCGTATTGGCCCAATACATCATTGTGAAAAGCACGCGATGTAAGGGTAAGTTGGGCTGCCTGATCATACAGCGCTTGTAAGATTTTGGGATGACAATGTCCCTGATTGACAGCACTATATGCAGATAAAAAATCGTAATATTTTTTCCCTTCCGGGCTCCAGAGGAAAACGCCTTCCCCTTTGGAAAGTACTACCGGTAGCGGATGGTAATTATGTGCACCATAGCGGTCTTCAAGGTTGATTGCTTCCTGCGAGTGAATGGTTAATCCTTCTTGAATCATATTTGTATGTATGTTTTGGCTGTTAGCTATTGGCCTTTGGCCTTTAGCTGGTGCCAATAGCCAAAGGCCAATAGCTAACAGCAAATAGTTTATTTGAGTTTTTTCAAAATTTTCTTTGGAACCGCATCCTTATGAACGAGAATGTGAATCGTTTTATACTTCAAATACGCCTCGGAGGCGAATAAAAATCCCCCACAAGCATTTGAGTTTTCTCCCCAGGAGTTTTTGACCATATAATATCTTTTTCCGTTCTGATCTTTGGCAAGCCCGGTGAGATGCATCAGATGATCATCTGTAGTAGAAAAATTGTCAAATCCTTCCTGTCTGATTTCCGGGGTAATCACCATTTCTTCACCGGGTTCGTTCAGGACCTGATAAAGATTTTCCATATCTGCGGGCACAACTGCTACGCCATTTCGATGTGAAAAATATCTTTCCGAAGCGTCTGTGTCCCATCCAACCGTAAAGTCATTTTCCAGCGCGTGATCAACCACCTCCATCAATTCATCCAAAGGAAGGTTATATACCCGGTTCCAGTCCCAGTTATCTGGAATCTCCAGGATAAATTTTTCATAATAAGGATGATGGGTAAAGGAGCTAAATTCGATATAGTCATCGACATTAATTTCCAGAGAAGCTGCAAAACTTTTAGGAGTGTATGTTTTTCCTTCATATTCAAAAGTTTCGGGCGTTTTACCCAGATAAGTGTCGAGAATACTCTGAATTCCAGCTTTCCATAATGGGGAAATTTTTTCACCTCTTTCTACATACAATTCAACCATTTTTGCCATGACTGCATCCAGTTCGGAGTGATTGTGGCGGGTCGCACCATTGACCATACCACTATATACACTTTCAGGAACGATTCCATATTTTTTGAAAGTATTATTCACGTCGTGAAAAGTACCCCCCTCGCTAAATCGCCCATTTCCCTGCATACGGATATATAGTTCAGCTTTTTCGAGGTAAATGCGATTAACCACAAACATTTCTGAAAGATTAAAACTTCCTTTTCCCATTCGCATGAGTTCTGATTCGAGAAAAGAACAGGTAGAAAAGCTCCAGCAAGTACCAGAACCTGCCTGGTCTTTGACTTCCGTAGCGGAAATGTTTTTTTCTATGTTAAACAAATATCCTCCGTCAGGTTTATTGCGAATGACTTCCTGTGCCTGAGTTGAGATTGAGAGAAAGAAAAAAAGAGAAAAAAGAATTTGAGTAAAAGTTTTCATTTCAGCAAGATTAGATTCATACAAATGGAGAAACCAATGCGCAAAATATGAATTCTTTAGCAGAATTCACGATGAAATCCTACTTTTGGAAAGTTTCACCATAAACGGATACCCTAATGCGAAAAACTACCCTTCTTTTTATTCCTGGATTTTTTATTGGTATAATTTTTCTGATTCTAACTTCCTGCCAGCCTTCGACACCCGCCAAAGAGACTGAAAGTTATAATGAAGAAGATGCGAGAATGATCAAAATGATTTTTGATGAGGCATTGGAAAATGGTAAAGCTTATGGCTGGTTGGAACATTTATGTGTGGAAATTGGACCCAGATTAGCCGGATCTGAAAATGCTGACAAAGCGCTGGATTGGACGGAAAGCCTGATGAAGTCGGAAAATTTTGATCAGGTTTTCAGACAGGAAGTGATGGTGCCCCATTGGGAACGAGGAACAAAGGAAAAAGCGCAAATTGTGGGAAGCGGAGAAGTATTAAACGTTCTGGCTTTGGGAGGTTCCATTGGTACAGGTTCAGAAGGAGTCCAGGGAGAAGTCATTGAAGTGCAATCTCTGGATGAAGTAGACGAACTGGGCGAAAAAGTCAAAGGGAAAATTGTTTTTTATAACCGGGCGCTGGATCAGAAACATGTGAGCACAGGTGCAGGTTATGGCGGAGCCGTAGATCAAAGATCCGGAGGGGCGATCAGAGCCGGAAAGTATGGAGCAATCGGAGTGGTGATTCGTTCGGTAACTTCTGCTTTTGACGATGCGCCCCATACCGGGATGATGAATTATGAAGATGGAGTCGAAAAAATTCCGGCAGCAGCATTGGGATTCCAGTCTGCGGATAAACTGGCTGAAGCCCTTAAAAAAGGTCCCGTCGAATTATTTTTACAAATGTATTGCCAGTGGTTCCCTGACGCTCCATCTGCAAACGTCATCGGCCAACTGGACGGCTCCGAAAAACCGGAAGAATATATTGTGGTGGGAGGACATATCGATTCCTGGGATGTAGGACAGGGAGCCCATGATGATGGAGCGGGATGTATGCATTCTGTGGAGGCACTTCGGATTCTGAAAGCGATTGGTTATCAGCCTCGTCATTCATTGAGAGCAGTTATGTTTATGAATGAAGAAAACGGGGTTAGAGGAGGAAAGAAATATGCTGAAATCGCCAAAGGAAAGAACGAAAAACATATTCTGGCGATTGAAAGTGACGCTGGTGGATTTAGTCCCAGAGGATTTGGCATCTCCGGCGCGGATGAATCCCTGGATAAATTGCGCAGCTGGCTTCCATTATTTCCACAAAATACCATATCCTTTATCAATAAAGGTGGCGGAGGTGTAGACGTAGGACCGCTTTACCGCGAAACCAATACCCCCATGATGGGCCTGGGCGTAGATCCCCAGAGGATGTTTGATGTTCATCATTCCCCTAATGATGTCTTCTCAACGGTTCACCGTCGTGAATTACACCTGGGAGCAGCATCACTGGCAGCAATGATTTATCTGGTAGATAAGTATGGACTATGATTGGGCTGATTTGGTTTTGGTTATTTGTTGTTCCCGTCCATGATTTTTATGTGAGCATCTGTGAGGCAGAGCATAATTCTGATCTTCGTCAACTGGAAATCAAGGTAAAAACCTTTACGAATGACTACGAGGAAGCCCTGCTCAAACATTCCGGTAAAAAGCTGGGACTGGATACTTCTGAAGAGAAGGCAGATGCCTACATTATAATTGAAAAGTATTTACGTGAAAAAATTCAGATTTCGATTAATGGGGAAACAGTCATTCTCTCTTATTGGTACCACGAATATGAAGCAGATGCTACCTGGACACATTTAATTGTTGAAGATATTTGCGATATCCATGAAATGCAGTTCCGTAATGAGGTATTAATGGAATTATTTGATGATCAAACCAATATTTTGCGTGTGGAAATTGGAGGGAAAAAGCAATACGTGAACCTGACTAAGAATTACAGGTATGAGGTTTTTCGGTTTGATTAAAACGACTATTTCATTTTAATTTCCCCGAAAAAGCCTGATCTTGCAGCCGAAACTGTTAAAAAAAGAAGAAAAAATACATGCCTCCCATCGCGAAAAAAATTCCTCATATTCATTCTAAACACAACCATCAGAGACAGGACGATTATTACTGGCTGAGAGATCGCGAGAATCCTGAAGTGATTGCTTATCTCGAAGCGGAAAATGTATACACCAAAGAGGTGATGGCACATACGGAAAAGCTGCAAAATGAATTGTTTGAGGAGATGAAAGGGCGGATCAAGCAGGACGATTCTTCGGTACCTTACAAACTGGATGATTATTATTATTACTCCCGATATGAAACGGGAAAAGAATACCCGATTTATTGTCGAAAAAAAGAATCCCTGAAAGGTGAGGAGGAGATTTACCTGGATGTCAATCAGTTAGCCGAAGGGCAATCTTTTTGTCAGGTGGGTGGCCTGACTGTAAGCCGTAATCATCGTTATCTGGCTTATGGAGTGGATTTTATCGGAAGACGGATTTATCAGGTAAATATCAAAGATCTCCAGACAGGTGAAATTCTTTCTGAAAAGATTGATCACGCAAC
>JAGQVA010000678.1 GCA_020438265.1 Bacteroidota bacterium | reverse complement strand
GCAATTCCGCAAAACTTTCAATCAACCCCTGTGCAATCTTTCCCATCTGTTCCGGCGCCGGATGCATGTCCTTAGGCATCTTCGGACGAAGAATCACCCCCTGCACCCTTTCCATCACATAAAACGTCGCACCAATCACCGACTCGTCTTCGCAATACACGAACGGGCGCGGCACCTTGGGATAATTTCCCGTCAAATGCGACAGAATGCGGTATTCCCTGGACATATCATGCCCGGATTTGATATTAGCCCCAAAAGGCGGCCGTCGCAGCACAAACTGCTGATTATCATTGCGGATCAGATAGGTAAGATTGGAAAATCCCCTGGGGAATTGTTCCACCTCCAACGAACCCGCCCAATCCTCAATATGCGATTTCAGGTAAGTTTCCAGTTTGGCCAGATCGAGTTCCTCGCCTTCTCTGATTTGGGTTGACTTGTCCATCCATGATGATGACATAGGCATTGCTTAAGTAGTGGTTAGTCCTGAGGTACAAGTTAAGGTGGAATGGGGGTTGGGTGCAAATTTTTGTGGTTATTTGATAAATAACATATTTTAACTACATTTAAGGTAAAAATAAAGCCAAATGGGTAAACACAGACTCGGTGAATTTGAAGAAATCGTCATGCTAACCGTAGCAATTCTGTATGGAGAAGCTTATGGAATTGCCATTATCGATGAGATAGAAAAAAGGCTTAACCGGAAGGTAAGCATTGGTTCTCTTCAAACGGTACTGATACGCCTGGAGAAAAAAGGGTATCTGGTATCCGAATTTGGTGAGGCGACGAGCGTTCGGGGAGGAAAAAGAAAAAGGTTGTTTACCGTTACCCAATACGGCCAAAGGATATTAGAAGAAACCAAAGATCAACGTCTGGGTCTTTGGAATGCAATTCCCAACATAGCCTTTAATCGATAATATGGAACCCTCATCGCATATTCCGCCGCCTAAGTGGCTACTTCGCTTTTTCCGCTGGTATTGTCATCCGGATTTTGCTGAAGATATTGAAGGAGACCTTTGTGAGAGGTTTGCCAGATATGTGGAGGAAGATGGAATAAAAAAAGCCAAACGGCGATTTGCCAGAGAGGTTGTCCTCTTATGTCGTCCCGGAATTATTCGCCCGATACAATACAACTACACCTTAATTGAAACAAACATGCTCAAAAATCACCTGACCTCAGCCTGGAGAAATCTTTGGAAACGGAAGGAATTTTCCATTCTGAATATAGCCGGACTGGCTCTGGGAATGGCTGCTTGCCTGTTGATTCTCCAATACATCAAATTTGAACTGAGTTATGACAAATTTCATCCAGATATTTCCAGGCTGTACAGGCTAAATCTGACAATGGAAAGCCCTGTTTCAGGTAAGGCTTCCAGTGCAACCAATCATCCCGCTGCAGGGCCAGCCATCAAAAATGATTTTCCTCAAATTGAAGAATTTGCCCGTCTGGTTGAGGTCGCTGTTTTTGCTGGCTCCTCAGTAATAATTTATAAGCCTGAAAACCAACCCATTAAAACCTTCTACGAAGAGGATTTATATATCGCAGACACCTCCTTTTTACAGATGTTTGATTATCCGTTGATTGCCGGAGAAGCTTCTACGGCCCTCGCAGACCCCAAAGGAATTGTCATATCCGAAAGTATGGCCAAACAGTTTTTTGGAGAGGAAGAAGCTATGGGGAAGATCTTATCACTGAATGGATTTTACGAAGTCAAAGTAACCGGAGTCCTCAAGGATTTACCAGAAAATACACATCTGAAAATCAGAGCGCTTTTCTCTTTTAATCTCTTTAATAGCGGACAGGATAATACCTGGATCTGGCCAGAATATTATACCTATGTAAAACTTGCTCCCAATACCGATGTGAAAAATCTGGAGTCTCAACTTGATGGATTTGTCAATAAATACCTCGGAGCGGTGATGAAGGAATTCGGGATTATAGAAAGAATGAACCTTCAGCCCGTGAGCGATATTCATTTGCACAGCAACCTGTCAAAAGAAGCGCAGGAGAACGGCAATTACAGAACGATATCCTTTCTTATGCTGATTGCAGGAATGATTTTGCTGATTGCATGGATTAATTATGTCAATCTCTCAACTGCCCGCGCTACGGAAAGAGCCGCAGAAGTAGGAATCCGAAAAGTGATTGGCGCTCAAAAATGGAACCTTATTACTCAATTTTTGATTGAATCAGCAGTGGTGAATGTCCTGGCGATTCTCCTGGCAATTGTATTGGTTTTTCTGGCTGCCCCTTCCTTCAATCAGCTGGTGGGATTACCCGTCATCAACAGCTTATGGCTTACGGAAATCTGGGCCGAAAACACCACCTGGCTAACCTTGGTAATCATGCTTATCGGCGGAACTTTCCTGGCTGGTCTTTACCCGGCCTTCGTCCTTTCCTCCTATCAACCCGTCAAAACCCTCAAAAGCAAATTATACCAATCAGGGAAAAAATTCAATTTCAGGCATTTGATGGTCGTTTTTCAGTTTTCAGTGAGTTATTTGCTGATTGCTGGTACTCTGATGGTTTTCAGTCAGCTCCGATATATGCAAAACCAGGACCTGGGATTTAATATGGATCAGGTACTGGTAGTCAAATCTCCCTCAGTGATTGATTCTACCTATCAGGAAAAAACGCACCTTTTCAGAGAAAAACTCTTGCAGGAAACCCATATTCTCCATTTTTCAGCTTCTTCTGATATTCCGGGACACCTGATCCAAAATATCAACTCTATTAAAAATAAAGGACAAGCCACCGAAGAAGCCCGATTCGCCACGTATATTTTTGCCGATGAAGAATTTTTCCAGACCTATGAAATCGAACTGGTCGCAGGCAGAGAATTTTCCAAAGAAATGTCTACCGATGAGAATGCAGTCATTTTAAACGAAAAATCTGTTGAGTCGCTTGGTTTTAGTTCTCCCGAAGAAGCCATAGGAAAAATCATAACCCGCAAGCTAAACCAATGGGAAGATTTTACCATTATCGGCGTTGCCAAAAATATGAATCATCGTTCGCTGGCCTTTGGACAAGAGCCCTTTGCCTTCTTTTACACTGGCGGAAGCCTTATAGACTATTTTAATTTTAAAGTCAGTACCGAAGACCTCCCTCGTACCATTGCCAATATCGAGCGGATGTACGAAGAAATTTTCCCCAATAACCCCATCGAATACTTTTTCCTCGACGAATACTTCGCCCGCCAATACAAAGCCGAACAGCAATTTGGCAAGGTATTCAGCATCTTTTCTGGGCTGGCGATTCTGGTCGCCTGCCTCGGTTTGTTTGGCCTGGCATCCTATCTGGCTGCCCGCCGCAAAAAAGAAATTGGCATCCGGAAAGTATTGGGCGCTTCCTCCAGACAGATTCTGGTTCTTTTAGGAAAACAATTTGTCGTGCTGATGATTATTGCCACAGCGATAGCGATTCCCTTTGCGTGGTGGGGCGGGGATCAGTGGCTGAATCAATATGCTTATCATATTGATTTGAGTGTGTGGTTGTTTGTGATTCCTGTGATGATGGTTTTGGGGATTGCGGTGCTTACGGTAACGTGGCAGACGTTGAGGGCGGCGCATAGTGATCCGGTGGATTCTTTGCGGTATGAGTGAGGTTTTTAGATAATAGGCAATCGGGCTGATTGAGGAGCTTTGGGAAGATCCCTCACCCTAAAGGGATTCGGGATGCCCACTAA
>JAGQVA010000677.1 GCA_020438265.1 Bacteroidota bacterium | reverse complement strand
TGTCAATTGTGATTATTACGGTTTTTACATATTTCGTACTACCGTTGGTTTGGGAAATGAATTAAAACCCATTAAATCATTCATTCATCCGGCAAAATAGACTGATCAGTAAGCATTCTTTTTATGATCGGCACGATTTTTCTAATTTTAAGCTCACTGCCGTACCTTTTTAAAAACACTTAATACCTCCCGCAGATTGCACAGATTTCACGGATCTAAATGCTTAGCAATTGAATTTATCTGTGAAATCCGTGGGAAGTTTATAAAAAGTGTATGGTAGAGAAATTTTAAGCTAAAATATAGCCTCAGAAAAATGAAATATTTCACTCTTAGGGCTCTAATATGTTTGATCATCTTTTCCTGTATTTCTGGGTTATCTGCTCAGGATGTATATTATTGGAATACGCATGAGAAAATCATCCTGGAAGAGGACAGAAGTTCGCTTACGGTTTCTCTTTCCCCTGATATTCAAATAGAAGAAATTCTTAACGTTACTCACCCTTCCATCAAAAGGATCATTCCCAACCGAAACGACTCTGCTGACCGTGCTGTCGTTCTGCTGCGGCAGGAATGGGCTGGAAAACTCGACCAATTGGTTGACGATATCCTCCTGAATCCGATATTCCTCCATAGCGCAACCTGGGGGCTAAAACTGAATGGAGAGGGAATATGGCTCTCAAATGGAATTTTGTACAAAGAAGGTCCCGGGTTTAATGAGCCGGAATTTTTACAAATCCTTTCACGGTATTCTGATTATACATTGACAAAAACAGAAATGGGGTATCCCAAAATCATTTTGAGTGATATTTCAGAAATTCTCCCTTTATCCAATGAATTATTTGAATCGGGAATCATGGCCTGGACTCAGCCTGACTTTATCGTTCCGGCCAGAAAGAATAGTGATCCTTTATTTCCCGATCAGTACTTTTTGCAAAATACAGGTCAGTTTGGAGGAACACCGGGAATGGATATGAATATTGTCCCTGCGTGGGCTTTGACATTGGGGGACGAAAACATCATAGTAACGGTATTAGATGACGGGATTGAAGCGCATGAAGATATGGAAGATAAATGGGGCAATAGCAGGGTTTTACCTGGATATTCACCCGGCGATCCTTTTGTCTCTGATGGTACTCCACAAGACCCCTCTGGTGATGTGCATGGACAGGCAGTAGCAGGCATAATTGCTGCCTCTCATAATTCTTTGGGAGGAAGGGGAGTTGCACCGTTTATCAAAGTGCAATCTGCTGTCCCATACAAAATTGGTGATACTGCCACTGTGGTGGGAAATTTTGTAGATGCAATTACCTGGGGATGGAAATCAGGCGGACATATCATAAATAATTCATGGACTTATTATTACTGTGGAGAAAATTTGTTTCCTGCAGTAGAAACCGCGATAGATAGTGCTTTGAACTTTGGGCGAAATGGAAAAGGGGTTCCTGTATTATTCTCCGCAGGTTATAATGGTGGAGGCAATACTTGTGTATTATATCCGGCTTCTCTTCCTCAGGTTTTTACTTTGTCTGCGATAAATGATAGTGGACTACTCTCTGTTTATTCCCCTTTTGGGCCTTCAATCGATGCATGTATGGTAAGTTCGGGGTCGGTCAGCAATATAACCACCACAGACAGGATGGGTGTAGCCGGACTGGATTCCGGGAATTATACCTCAGGTTTTGGCGGGACTTCTTCTGCGGCAGCTATGGCTTCGGGCGTAATGGCTTTGATGATTTCGGCTGATAGCAATCTGACAGAAGCTCAAATTGTAAATATACTGACGACCACAGCTTTTGATCTGGGATCAGCAGGTAAGGACGATTCTACCGGTTATGGTCGTGTAGATGCCGGAGCGGCACTTCAAATGGTTACCGGAACCTTCCCGGTCGAATGGGAATCATTTACCGGTTTTTACAAAAATGAAAAAATCAACCTTCAATGGGCTACCAGTCAGGAAATTAACTCGGATTATTTTTCAATTGAGAAAAGAACAGGAGGCCATTTTCAATCAATTGGAACCGTGGCAGCAAGTGGAAATACACATTCCACCAGCAAGTATGAATTTGCAGATCATTATCCTCAGTCAGGAGCGAATTATTATCGTTTGAAACAGGTTGACCTGAATGGAGAATGGCATTATTCGTCCGTCATTTTGGTCACAGTGGAGGATGAGAATCTTTTGACAGTTAATATTCTGGGAAACAATGAAGAAGATGAATTTTTGACTCTCGAAATATTACATCCGGATCCGGGAAAAACGGTGATCGAAGTAATTGATCTCAGTGGGAGGATGATTTATTCAACTGTAAATAATTCTCGGAATAACCGTCAGGAAATACAGATTCCAATATCAAATATATCTGATGGACTGTATATGTTGCGGGTAATTGCTGAAGGCAGAGATCCTGTGGTTCGGAAGTTTTTGAAGAAATAGAAACATATAAAAAAATGCCAGAGGGACACAAAATTTTGTGTCCCTCCGGCATTTTTGTGTCCCTCCATCATTTTACCCCCAATTCCGATCCGCATTGATCGCCTCCTTCTCCCGATAAGCCTCTTCCAGATTAATCCCAAACCGATTGGCCAAATCCATTAAATAACTCAGCACATCTGCAAACTCTCCCTCCAGATCAATATTCGTGGATTTTCCCTCCTCCTGATAAAGATTTCGCGCTTTCCGGATCGCTTTGGCCAATTCTCCAAATTCTTCTGAAAAGAGCAAAAAAGTTTCCAGATCACTGGTTTTATCCCAGCCCCTGGCTTTACATATTTCATCCTGATATTTCTGCAATTGAGTTAATGTGGGTTGATCCGGGATTTGTGGTAAAGGCATAATAATGATATGATATTTTCGGACTGGAAATTACGAAATCTTCAGGTTTTGTTTAGATTTGTCCAAACAAAAGAATTGTTTTGATATCAGATGCCGTTATTGTTGGGGGAGGCCTGGCTGGCCTTGTCAATGCGATCTTGCTGGCCCGTAACGGTCTGAAGGTGATTGTCATTGAAAAAAAATCCTATCCTTTTCACAAGGTATGTGGCGAGTATATTTCCAACGAAGTGCTCCCTTTTTTTAAATCGATAGGTTTTTCTCCTTTTTCTTTCGGCGCAGTTGATGTCCAACGATTCAGACTTACCACGCTTTCTGGAAAAAGTGCGGAAACCGAACTTCCCCTGGGCGGATTTGGGATTAGTAGATTTACCCTGGATCAGGCTTTATTTGAAAAGGCTTCCCAATGTGGAGCAGAGTTTATCCCTGGGACGACCGTTTTTGATATTCAGTTTGAAAACAATCAGTTTGAATTAACCCTTTCCGGAAATCGCAAACTTAAATCTTTGCTGGTGATTGGGGCTTTTGGTAAAAGATCTGTATTGGATAGGTCCCTGAACCGACAATTCTTTCATATAAAATCTCCTTTTATTGGAATCAAATATCATACGGATTGGGAAATGCCTTCTAATCTGGTCGAATTACACCTTTTTGGCCGTGGGTATTGCGGGCTTTCAAAAGTAGAGGAAAATCGCACTAATTTATGTTATATGGGGTTGAAAGAGGATTTGCGGCGGACCGGTTCGGTTGAAAATCTGGAAAAAGAAGTTCTTTCTCAAAACCCTTTTTTGAGAGAAGTGTTAGTGAAAGGGAAAAAGTTATTTGAACCCCTGGCGATTAATGAAATCAGTTTTGC
>JAGQVA010000676.1 GCA_020438265.1 Bacteroidota bacterium | reverse complement strand
CATTGGGATAGGTATCATTACTCTGGTTATTGCCTGCATTAATTTTATTAACCTTTCTACCGCCAGTTCTTTAAATCGCTCAAGAGAGGTCGGTATTCGAAAAGTGTTAGGCGCGAAACAAAGGGCTTTGGTTGGGCAATTTTTGGGAGAATCGATGCTGCTGAGTTTTTTCGCTTTTATCCTTTCCCTGTTTTTAGCCTGGTTGGGTATGCCATTGATAAACTCCATTACCGGATTGGATCTGGTCTTTGCTCCCTGGCAGAATCTTCCGCTCTTTTTAATCTTCATCGCGGTTTTTGCCTTTGCCGGACTTTTAGCGGGCAGTTATCCCGCCTTTTTTGTGAGCCGGTTTGATCCGGTCGCTTCTTTAAAGGGTAGCACGGCCAAAGTAAAAAACAAAGGAGGTGTGTCTATTCGTAAGGCACTTATTACATTGCAGTTTTTGGTGGCAATTGTTTTTATCAGTAGCGCCGGGGTGATTTTTCTTCAATTGAATTTTTTCAGAAATCAGCCGCTAGGTTTTGATAAGGAACTTACCCTGATGGTTCCCATCGACAGCGACAATAATATCAATGCGGTTTTCCGCCCCGGAGATGCACAAATGCGCCAGCGGATGAATACCCTCGACGAAGAATTATTAAGTCATGCGAATATCAAAGCTGTTACCCAATGTTCTCAACAACCAGGTATGGGAGCCATAGGCCGCAATGTATGGACTGATAAAGTACCTCGTGAGGAAAACTTCTTCGGTAATGTACTGGCAGTTGATTACGATTATGTTGAAACCATTGGACTTGAGGTAATTGCCGGGCGGGAATTTGACACTTCTTTTGGAACTGATCATATCAGTAGTTTTGTGATCAATGAAACAGCGGTGAGAAGCCTTCAGTGGGCCAGTCCTGACAGCGCGATTGGCCAAAAGCTTACCGTTGAAGGGAAAGAGGGGCAGGTTGTAGGCGTGATCAAAGACTATCATTTTGCCAGTTTATATACCAATATTGATCCTTTGATTCTTGAAATCAGACCTGGGGCTTTTAGTTATTTTGGTATTCGGCTGGAAAATGGAAATATCCCGGAAACGCTTTCTTTTATTGAAGGCAAATGGCAGGAGTTTTTTCCCGAAAAAGCGTTTGAATATCAATTCCTCGATCAGACACTGGCCGACCTGTATCAGGCTGAAAAAAGACTTTCTGATATGATTGGGTATTTTGCTTTGATTGCTGTTTTTATTGCCTGTTTTGGCTTGTTTGGTCTGGCGGCTTTGGTTACGCAGCATCGGTTTAAGGAAATCGCCATTCGCAAGATACTCGGAGCGAATCTGCGTCAGATTCTGAGCGTTCTGGCAATGGATTTCCTCAAACTCATCGGTATTGCCATGATTTTAGCCCTTCCGCTCACCTGGTACTTCGGCAACCGGTGGATGGAAGATTTTGCTAATAAAATAGACTTTCCCTGGTGGATAATTATTGCGACAGGCCTTGTAGTGATGGTGATTGCATTCTTTACCATTAGCTCGCAGACGGTGAAGGCTGCTTTGGCTGATCCGGTAGATTCTTTGCGGCATGAGTAAAGATTAATCTCTTCCATTGCACCGCTTTGAAAAACGGTGCAATGGAAGTGGGGTCTCTCATTCATACGAATGAACAATTATATTATCTTTGAGATAAATGGCCAATCATTCAGCAGAATGACAAAGTCCACGTCATTGCGCCGTTTTTCAAAGCGGCGAAATGATGTCAAGAAGATCGTCAACAAATGTGCTTACTTTTTCCCAATTTCCTTCAACAACCCATCCAAAATTTCATCATTTTCATCCAGCAAATGATCTTTGATGAAAATATCCGGAATGACTCCTTTTTCCTCTGTGCTTCCGTTTACACGAATGATATATCCTTTGGAAAGGTTAACCGTAATTCCGGTTTTTGGCAGGGTATATTGAAACAGAGAGGCATATAAGGAAGGATAATCGCCCGTTTCTTCTCCCACAATTATTCCTAATTGATAATCCTGGATTTGGGCGGCAGCTACAGCGGATTGAGAGTGAGATTGGCGGTTGATGAGAACGTAGACCTTTCCTTTGAATCGCTTTTTTCTGGGTTGTGGTTGATATTCATCAAACTCATAAGCGTAAATCTCCCCGTCTTTATGGCTCAAAACTTCCTGCCAGTAAGTTTCCGTGGTATCGTAGTGCTGCCTTACGTGTTCTTTCAGAATGTTACTGGTTTTCAGGGTAAAGCTGGAATTCCATTTGAAAGGTTTATTAGCAAAATAAGACACCAGGTAATCACTGAATGAATTATCTCCTCCGCCATTATTCCGAAGATCGATGATCAGATTTTTGCTCTTTTGTTTCTTTATTTCTACAAATGCTGAGTCAATAAATCGCTGGTATTTCTGCTCTTCACCTGAAAAATTTCCAGGATTGATATAAGCTGATTTCCCATTGAAGGTTAATTTCATCTTCGCATTTAATATCTCGGTTCGTTTCATTTCATAGCCTTCAATGACCTCGACTGCTTCCAGTGAATATGTTTTGACCTTTCCATTTAAACGAATTTCCACCTCAAATGCATCCTGCCTTCCAAAGACCTGCCAGTAATACCTGGGGAATGAAAACAACTCTATTTTGACATGTTTAAAGTAGGGACGTTCGGCAGAAATTTGAGGATAGATTTTTGAGAAAATGTCTGCTATGGGAATCCCGTTTATACTAAGAATCTCCGAACCAATTTCGATACTGTCATTCCCTGACCAATTTTTTCGGATTAACGGTTTGTCGTATTCAAATGCAATTTCTAAAGGGAAAATCGTTCCGCCACTATAAGCATATTCTATATAGGGTTTTCCCGGAAAATCAATGCCGGTATGTCCATTATTGGCTGCTGCGGCTAATCGCTGGTAAAGATTGATGGTTTCTAATAAGGTGAGGGAATCTTTGTTGATTGCATTTTTTACCTCATTATAGGTAGAATCAAATGCCTTTTCTGTTGTGTAAGCATATAAGTTATAATGGGCGTCTTGTAAGGATTGATAGAGGTTTGTTAAGTCGCTTAATACTTCTTCTTTTGAGAATTTGGTGTTTGATTGTCCGAAAGCTTGTAGGGTTACCAGATAGAAAAGTATAATTAAGTGTTTTGATTTCATTTAATTGAGTTTGGAGCTCTTATTCAATGATGTAATTTTTGATATTTTCATGTCTTTGCAAAAGGCAAAGAAAAGGACATGGGGGATCTTCTTTATGTTGCTTGAAGGGAGAGACAAATTGACACTTTGTTTTTTTTGCATTTTGGAATGGCACTTTGTCAATTAAGTAAATGAAGGTTTTATTATATAAGCGTGAAGCGCTTAAGGGTTGTTTTGTCATCCCGGAATTTTGAGCGAGTGCAACAAGCTCAAAATATCCGGGATGACATGGCCTTTTTTCAGCGCTCCGCGCATATAATAAAAATCATAATAACTTAATTGACAATGAAATGGCCCCCAAACTCTAAAACTTTTCCAAATATGTTCATTACCTAAAAACCTCATTATGAATCAACCAAAAATCAGCATTTTCTTTACCATCGCAGGAATCTTCATTCTCTCCTTCATCCTTACAGCCATTCTAGTTGGTGATCCGGAATATTCAGAAAATCCGGAAGAAAAACTGGCACCCACCGACTGGCAATTTCGTCAAAGGGCTTACCCCGTAG
>JAGQVA010000675.1 GCA_020438265.1 Bacteroidota bacterium | reverse complement strand
AAAATATGATTATCCTCCAGGTTGTAAAAGGCAATAAACTGCTGGGCAAAAAGTATCTGGAACATCTGCGTGAGCAATATCCGGATTATAGTGGCATGGAAAGATTGGTTCAGATGTTGGGAACTAAAGATTAAACACTGAGGCATGGAGACACGAAGGTAAATGATTGACTATCAACCTCTGTGCCTCCGTGTTTTTCATAAATCAGGACTTTTTCCTCAGTTTCCTCAGTTTCCTCACGAAACTCTTATATTCTCTTTCCACAAAAGATTTAATGTGGATTTCAACTCTGATTGTCCTTCACAAATCCTGAGAATTTCATCCCAGATTTCCGGAGCCATCAACGGTTTCAGCGGCTGCTTAACCTTAAGGGCCCTGGGAAAGGTCTCAAGAAGCTGTTGGTCCCAAATATGGTGGAAGTTAACCAAATCGTCGGGATATACGACTTTGCGTTCGGTTCCTTCTTCAAGAGGATAAAAAGGCTCCTCTACATTCAAATAACCATAATCACAAGTCACTTCTTCACCTTTCTGTATGTCTCTGATGGCAATGTCAAAATAATAAGCTGTAGAGATAGTATTAGGCCTGAAACTATGATTCATATACTTGGAATAGTCCCAACATAAGACATATTTTCCCTCGTGATTTTTATAACAATATGTATCGAGAAGTTCTTCATACAGATCTTCTTTGCCCAGGAATTCTGAAGGATCAATAATCCGATCAAGCTGATCCATCGTCCATACAATAGTTCCAGCCGGGATCAACTGAGTTGCAACTACCCCATGTCCGATTTGTTCATTAATAAAAAGAAGTTTGGTAGAGGGATGTATCATTATTTTAATAAAATAAAATTTACGATCAACTAATAATATTCAATCATTTTAATATTTTTGAGCCGAAGTTTTGGAAAGCTCGCAAGATAGCGAATATCTGATACAATGAAAAAAAACACTACCTGTTGTAAAGAAAAAAATATCCCATTTTCAAGAAAATGATCATTTTGCTGGTATAGTTCTTGCTCAAAAACTCCAATTGGCCCAATTTCTTATTCTTCAAATTCTAATATTTTTTTGTGAGTCAGTTTATACTTTATTGTAGAAAACTTGATGCTCAAACCAGGACTATTACCGAAAAGGGTCTTAATAATATATTATCAAGGCTTACCCCTGAGAATCTTTCTCCCAACCCGCCCTATATGGTTAGCCATAACGGGCTTTTGATCGGTATGCTGAATCCTGTAGATACAGTAAAAATTCATCCTAAAGCAATATGCCTGGGGCAAATATATGAATCCGATCTACAGTGGAACAGAATGCATGCTCCAGCTCCAAACGGTACCTATGCACTCATAAGGTTTGATCAAAATCATATTGAAGTGCTGGCAGATGCATTGGCCACCCGATCTATCTGGTATTATTATGATAAAGACACCTTTATCGCGTCCAACTCTCAAAGAGCCATTATTTTACTACTGCAAAGCTTTGAGCCTGACAGAGAGACAATTTCATGGATGATTTCCTCGGGAACGCTTGGCCCCTTTCATTCATGGGACCGGCGCATATCGATGCTTCCCGGATCAGCGACATTTTCACTGGATCGCAAATCATGGAAGGGTAAAATTACCAGACATCCATCCAGATTCACGCCTGAAAAAGGGTCTTACCAATCTTTTAAGAAAAAGTATACATCGATTTTATCAAACCAGATTGGCAAGATTGAGTATGATCCCTCACAGTGGATTTTTCCATTATCTGGCGGGTATGACAGCAGAGCTTTATTGATGTATTCCGATTCTATCAAAAAGCTACAATCCATTACCTGGGGCAGAAAAGAGGCTATCGATATTCCTTATACAGATGGATATATAGGTTCCCAATTGGCCCGGCATTTTGGAATTTCACATTCATACCACCCGATACAACAGTCTACAGATACAATTGAAAAAACCCTTGGGAAGTTTATGGAGCAGGGAGAAGGCAGAACGGAGGGGTTTTCGGCATATATTGACGGATTTCAGCTTTGGGAAAAACTCTTTGAGCAGGGATATTCCGGATATATCAGAGGTGATCAACCTTACGCGGGAGACTGGGCCAGAAATGTCTTTGAAGTAAGAGAAGGTTCCATGATGCTTCTTTTGGAAGATATTGACAAATCAAAAAGGTTTTTGGAATGGGGGCTGAAAGAGCAAAAGATTCCGGAAGAATTTGAACAATTGCCTGGCGAACATATCATGGACTGGAAAGACCGGCTCTGTCAGCTATTCAGTGTACCGGCGTTATATGCTCCATTGACCTTTCTCAAATCCGCCTATCTGGAAACAACGAATCCATTTTTCCACAAGAAAATGATAGATTTTGCGTACGAGATTCCTTTCGAGATCAGGTTAAAAAAGGAGTTATTCTGGAAAATTATCAGAGATAAAAGTCCGAATATCCCTTTCGCCCACAGAAGTATAGATATCTCTATGGATTATTTGTGTTATAGCAAAGAAGTTTCCCGGATCATTATTGATACCCTGGAATCTTCAGAAGCGGAGGCACTACTCCCTGAAAAATTCATTACTTATGTATTAAGCCAATTCAAAGGCTCTGATCATTCCTTCTATGACTCTCCTGACATTCATTCACCGGGAATGAAGAAAAAACTCCGGGCCTATATTCCTAAAAAATACTTCCGGAAATACCGAAAAATACGTGAGTCCCGGGAAGCTGAAATCTATCAGCTTGCTTTCAGAAGTTTTATTATTGTAAAAATGCATGAATTATTGACTCTGGATGCTGCGTATTTGCGTCAATTACAACCGGAGTTTAATTATAAGGCTTAAAGCCTCTCGCAGAGGTTTATATAAGTCCGTTTCTCTGCGATCTCCCCGTGATTGGTTTTTAAATTTTCACGCAGAGGAGAACAGAGTTCGCAGAGATTTATCAACTCTTTCCTCTGCGTTCTCCGCGATCTCTGCGTGAATGTTTTTTATCCACTCCCTTCAGATATTTGCATTTGTCCCTGATTAAAGAAAAATTGCAGCGGGAAAGAATTTCGGTCCCTTTTCAAAACCGAACTCATGAAAAAAAATGCATATATCTCTCTGGCGGCATTACTGATCCTTTTTTATGTAATCATCCGCGTGGCTTACCTCTATCCCAAATGGGACAAACCCCACACAGAGGCAACCATTAGCTGGGATGTATTTGGCTATTATCTGTATTTGCCTGGAGGAATAATTTACGATGACCTGGGAGAATTGGGGTTTATTGAAGAGATATTTAACCAATACCATCCTGCGGGAGATTTTCACCATGCTGTCCAGCAACCTGACGGCGGATATGTGCTTAAGTATCCTATCGGAATGGCCATTGTTTATTTACCGTTTTTCCTTTTCGGGCATTTGGGTGCGCTTATTTCGGACTATCCCGCCGACGGATTCTCATGGCCCTATCAGTTTGCCATTGCGATGGCGGGTGTTTTTTATGCTTTCATGGGATTAATCATTTCCCGCAAAATTCTCCTGCGATATTTTTCAGACATTACAACTGCCATTGTTTTAGGAATCATTGTCTTAGGAACAAATTACCTCAATTATACGGCCATTGATGGAGCCATGCCCCATAATGTGCTTTTCACGCTTTATGCGGCTATCTTATACCTGACTATTCTCTGGCATGAAAACCAGCGCTGGTGGATTGCCGGACTGATGGGA
>JAGQVA010000674.1 GCA_020438265.1 Bacteroidota bacterium | reverse complement strand
TCAGTCAGAACATTGGTTAAGGCACCTGGCTTTTCGGGAATATCTCAAAGTGCATAAGGAAGTTCGCGATGAATATGCCCAAATTAAAAAAGAACTCGGCAAACAGGAATGGGAACACGGAATGGCTTATAACGAAGGCAAGGATGCTTTTATCAAAAGGGAGGAAAAAAAGGCTGTTTTGTGGTATCAGGGTAACCTACCATGGAATTTTCAATGATTGGGTAATTCTGACTTTGAGAGCGCCGTTTCTTCCTCCTGTTTGATCATCGAAATGGTCACCAGCGGATGTTTTACCTGCACCTTGGTATTATTCCCTCCTTCATAAAAAAAGATCATATTTCGATTATTAATGGGGTCCTTGATCTCATATTTGCCGTCATTCATAGACTTAATATTCATAAAAGCCCCGGAGGATTCGGAAAAAGCCTTGGCTACGCGTGAGGGTTCATTCCAATACAAAAGTGAACCACTAAAACGGATAGGCGTAGTTACGTCGGGTTGTACCTCATTATCAATTTCTACCCGGTATTTTCCATCCTCCCATTTGATATTGGCACTTGAATGAAGTTCACCATTTACGATTACCTCATTAACAGCAGAAAGCAATTGCCCATTTTGATAGTGCACGCGGTTGTCAACCGTCATTGTTACTTTCTTAATCAAAAGATTGACATGAAAGAGCGTTTTGGTATGATAATAAACATCCTGATTGGATTTTTTCATCGTCAGATGTAACGAGCCAATATTGGCTCCCAGCGCCTTCATTTCATAATTCAGCTTGTATTCTCTACTCTGGCTGAAAAGGGCGGCGCAAAACAAAAAAGTCAGGCTTAGAAAAATAATGGAGCGTTTCATAGGAATGTAATTAGGGTCGTAAGAACAAAAAAGACTCATTTTGGTCATTTTTCTAATGATAAAAGGTTGTCTACTAAGTGACTTCTATCTTTAGAAAAAATCACTCTTTTGCTCAAAAAAAGAGGAGAATTGTTTCAGGGGATTATAAACTACGAAAATTTCGTGAGATTTAACAGGGTTTTCCCATAAACAAAGAATCCTCACCCAAATCATGAGCGAGGATTCAATCGACAATTGAAACGAAACACTTTATCTAATCCTTTATTTTCCCGCCGTCATCACTTTAGCCGATCGCCAGGTTCCGTTTTGATTGATCACCTGTAACTGGTAAACATAGGTACTGGTAGTCAGTCCCAATTCACTCATATTTACCTTGATGTCATGTTCCCCCTGCATTTGACGTCCTTGATTAATTGTTGCCACCCTCTTTCCGGATAAATCCCAGATTTCAAGACTTACTTCCGAAGGATAGGTAAGATTAAAAGGAATCGTTGTTTCATCTGTATAGGGATTAGGATAGTTTTGACTCAACGTAAAGTTTTTAGCGGTTTCCTTTTCCAGATTACTGATTCCCATTGTACCAACCCCCTGTACAGAAACCTCCATATATGCGTCATAACCTCCGGTAGTGGAATTCGGGGTAAGGGTTGCCAATTGATACTGATATCCATCTGAAAAAATATTATCGTTGTTCAGGGAAGTAGGATCGGCTCCTTTGGTGTATAAAGATGAATTGGCAGTATAAATCGCGTTTTTGGTTTCAATATCAAAGGTCAGCTGGGAAATAGCTGCATAAGTAGCACTTACATAGACCTGGAAGTGAATATGGCAGATTCTGCCGCTATACCAGCCAGGGAAAATCGTGACAAATTCTGCTTCTCCGTCTGCATTTGTAAATTGATAACCTCTCAAATAAGTAGCATTGGCATCTCCGGGATTATTGCCAGTATTATATCCCGAATACACCCCATCTTTATCACAATGCCAGATATTTACCCTTACATTTTCCATCGGGCCACAGTTTTCCAGTCCCAGAATTTTCATCTTAAGATTCAACTGCACGCCTGTCCGATCTTCCCTTACATCCTGCCGGAAAAAGGTTGAATTCTCGGTCAGATCAAGGGGAAAGGGCCCTTCCGTTTCAGAAGGAATCAATACACAATCAGACAAAGGGGAAGCAGCAACCCGTGCATTGCCAGCCTGAATAATTTGAGAAGGAATCAAGGAACCAGCGCCTGCCAGTCCTAATCCCTTTAGGAAAGTTTTTCGGTTCATAAAAAGAATATTTAGTTAGAAAGTAAAAACAAAGTGGGGAGTCACTATGAAATCTTCAATTATTTGTGGTGGTTAACTATCAGCCACCTTTAAATGCGTCAAAAAATAACTGCTCATATTTCCCTCCCAGAGAAATTTCTTGTCCGGCAATGTGAATGGTTTTATTACGTACAAACTCGATCTTTTCAAGAGCGACAATAAAGGAGCGATGGGCCCTCAAAAACTGACTTTCTGGTAATTTCTCGTAGATTTCTTTCAATGTCATTCTCACTACCAGGGGCTTTTCGTCCTTTCGATGAATCTTTATATAATTGTCCAGACTTTCAATGAAAAGTATTTCATGAATCTGAACCGGAACTACCCCATAA
This sequence comes from Bacteroidota bacterium, assembly GCA_020438265.1. Lineage (GTDB taxonomy): Bacteria > Bacteroidota > Bacteroidia > J057 > J057 > JAGQVA01. The sequence goes on along the minus strand of JAGQVA010000674.1, from coordinate 1,205 downwards.
TTGACCTTTAGCATCAATGGAGGGACTTTACTATCTATTTGTCGGGCCTGAAATAAAAGCTGTGCCTTATCAAGTGATTGTAAAAACCGTTCAAAAGTGAAAGGTTTTAATAAAAAATCCACCGCATTCAAATCATAACTTTCTACAGCATATTCTGAATAGGAAGTAGTAAAAATAGTAATTGGATTCTGCGAGATGGTTTTTATAAATTCTAATCCTGAAATTGCTGGCATCTGAATATCCAGGAATAATACATCCACCGAATGCTCCATTAGGTATTGACGGGCTTCCCTGGTTCTTGTAAAAGTCTTCAATAATTCAATCTCATCAGTCTGCCCGGCAAAAGCTTCGATTATTTCCAGAGCGGGTCTTTCATCATCTATGGCAATCGCTTTCAGCATATTATTTCAGTTTAATATTTAATTCTACCTGATAATCCTTGTCTCCATTTATGATGGTAAGATGATGCTGGGCAGGATAATAGAGAGTCAATCGTTTCTGCGTATTTTCCATTCCAATTCCACTGCTTGGTACCCGGGCATTTGTGAGGACTTTTTTATTGCGGACCATCAACTTGATTTCCGGGTCTGTAATGTCTATTCTGATTTCGATTTGCGAATCCTCTTCCGGGCTTACCCCATGTTTAAAGGCATTTTCAATAAAACTGAACAATAAAAGGGGAAGAATCTGCAATTCACCAGGATTTCCAACCACTTGAAAATCAACTTCCACACTGTCCCGAAGCCTCGACCGTTGCAAATCGAGATAATTTTCAAGATAAGCAATTTCCTTTTCCAAAGGCACCAAATGGTTACTGGTCTCCCTGATTACATAGCGCAAAAATTCAGAAAGCTGTACCACCGTCTTAGCCGTTTTATCATCTTTCCGAATGGCCAATGCATAGATACTGTTTAAGGTATTAAACAAAAAATGTGGCTGAATCTGTAATTTCAGTTGAGTTAATTCTGTCTCCAGTCGCTGTTTCTCTGTTTTTTGAAGCTGAATTTCCGAGTGAAAGGAAATGGAAACCAACCCTATTACTACAAAAAGCAAAACTACATGGCTAAGCTCCATAATGATCGGAGGTTTCGGTGGTATGGGTTCCTGAATAGGTCCAGGGGGTCTCGATTCCAGAAAATTGAGCACTTCGGGAAGAAAAAGAATCACTCCAAGACTCAAAACCAATATGATTCCATACTTCATAT
>JAGQVA010000673.1 GCA_020438265.1 Bacteroidota bacterium | reverse complement strand
CTGAATGGGTTTTTAAGGATTCTTTGACCCATTCTGCTGAAAGAACCTGCTGGCCTTTATAACGGCCATCCTGGAGATACATCAGCCCGAATTTGGCCATATCCCTGGCACTCATGTGCAGATCGGCGTGTCCGTTATAATTGCCTTCCCAGTCTGTGATCCATTCGCCGGGCTCTGAGTCTATTTTTGGAAAAAGGTGGGTTTCTCCCAGCGTTTTTAAATCCATTCCTGAGGCCCGGGCTGCAACAACTCCCACCATGTGAGAAGTGAAATTGGAATATTCACACTTGGCTCCGGGATCTGCGTTCAATGGAACATCGAGTAAATTGGAAGGCCGAAAACCTGCATACAAAAGCTCAAACAGTTTAGGGTCGCTTTCTTCCCAGGGAAACCCTGCACGCATCTGAAGCATTTGTCTGATAGTAATTTCCTTTTTTCGCTGATCCTGGATTTTGTCGGTCAGTTCGGGGAAAAATTCGATCATTTTTTGGTCCAGACTTTTCAAATATCCCTGGTCAAAAGCAATCCCCACCAGGGCGGAGGTATAACTTTTAGTTACGGATTGTACCCTTTGCTTTTGGTCGGCAGACCAGTCGTGGAAATATTTCTCGGCAATCAGTTGACTGTCCTTGACTACCAAAAGGCCACGAATGGTTTCTACTTTCGAGGCGTTGTAGTACAACTCTGCGATTGTCATGGGATCGAGCCCCTGGTCTTCCGGCGTTGATACTGGCCATTCCTGATTTGATTCCGGGGAATAAGTGACAGCAGTGAGTTCTTCGACTGAAGGGCCGCAGCTGGTCAGCAAGAACAAGGTTACAATCAGCCATAGGCTGTAGGAGAGGGTAAAATGTGGGGTCCATTTATGTGTTTTTTTTGAATTCATGATCTCCTTTCATTACAAAATGATAGTATATAGCCAAAATAACACACCTCTCCAATGACAATTCTCAGTTAGAGTTGATTTTCAAATTCTGATGTTAATTCAACCGATTATCTTTTATTCTCTATGTTTCAAAGTCTCGGGATGAAACGTGCGCCAGCTATGCCAATACTCCTGATAGGCTTTGATTTTTGTTAAATGGGGAATCGAAGAATCTAAAGACTTCCCTTCCAGGGTATATCGCTTTCCCTCAGAGATTAAAGTATCGTGCTGAAAGACAAACTGTTGATTCATGTCTTCTCTTTCAAATGCAAAAAAGCTTTTCCGATCATCTGCTAAAACCAATAAAACAGGCTGGCGATTGATTTCGTCGTGGATAATGTTTTCTTCCTCAAGAGTATTCCAATCATAAGCCTTACTTCCGGCCTCCATACTAATCCCAACCACCCAGGATTTCTCTTCCCAGGAAGCTGTGTCCCTGCGCGTGAGTCTTCCTTCTCGGTTTCCGTTTTCATAATTGCTCATGCTGTCGTATTTCTCCTGAAAATGTATGTCGGGCTGCATAATCAGGCTATTGGGATAAAAGGATAGCCATTGTTTGAGCTCTGTCTGAGAACTGAAAAACTCAGGTAAAACCTGCCCTTTTAACTCCCCGGCAATCGCCTCCCCACTTACCTGTCGCCACCAGCTTTTGGTGGTTTGATCTTCAAACATGGCGTTAAAATGATCCATTCCAACCAGACGGAAGATTTCGGGTTTTCCGTTGACCACTGGTTCAAAAATCCTCCCTGTACGGCAAACGGTGCAATAGGTAACCATAATTGGCTTTCCTCCAATTGTGTCCAGTACCTGATGATGATAACCCAGGTATTGAATAGGATAAGCCCTGGCCTCACCATTAAAAACAGTTCCTAAAATAATCCGATTTGAATCTACGATGCTTTCCTGAGCAGACTTCATTTCAACACTTTGAGGTTGTAGAAATATGCTGTCAGCAGCCATTTGAAAATTGGCGAGATAGGCCACAAAACCTGCAAAAATAGCTACAAAAACAGGAATCCACCGTCTTTTCCAATTTCCTTTAAAAAAAGAATATACAATCAGCAACCCAAGCCCGGTCCGAAAAACCCATCTCCACGAATAAAGAAAATAAGCCAGATCAATACTGTTCATTTCCTGACTGCCGGGAATAGGCATGATAAAATAGATATTGGCTATCTCGAAAAGGATCAAAGCCAAAATGCTCAGAAAGAATAGTTTTTTCATTTTGCTATATGTAATGGGAAAGCTAGCATATATATTTCTCATAACTATCCTTACCTTTATGGTGTGAAAAAGAGCGTGAAAAAGAATACAACAGGATTATGGTTGTTGGTTTGTCTGGTATTGCCATACCTGATTACTTTTTCCTGTTTGCATTATCAAAAGAGGCAGGTCAGAAAAGCTGTAAAAAAGCAAATGATGGCTGAATTGGATGATTCAGAACTGGTATTGCTTCAATTCACTTTGTCCAAATCTCTATCAGAACTTAAGTGGGAACATGAGGGCGAATTTGAGTATCAGGGTGTGATGTATGACCTCGTTAAAAGTGAAATGAGCGGCGACACGGTTTTATATTGGTGTTGGCCTGATCATAAAGAAACCCGACTCAACCAGGAACTTGGTCTGCTAGTGGCCAGAGTTTTGGGTGAAAATCCTGAGAATAAAAAAAATCAACGTCGATTTCAAGACTTTTTCAAGTCTCTGTTTCATGTAAAAGCTTCTCTTTCAGAAATCTCTCTGTGCTATTCAAAACCACATACTGGTTTTTATGCGCATCATTATTTTTTCCTTTCCCTTTCTCCTCCTTCACCTCCTCCCGAATTGAGTTAAAAAGAGGCTACGGTTTTTTAACACAAGTTGTGGAGTGGCTGTATTTCACCACATATCTACAGTAGAATAATATATAGATTCTACATATAGAAGAGAGAAATCATAGATAATCCTGGTTTAATGTTTCCTATTTCTTCTATGTTTTCTTCTTTTTCCCCTATTTCTATGTGGCTCATGTGGTAAAAAAAATGAGCCGCTTTACAAAAATTGTTAAAAGACCATCCCTATTAGTATTGTCTGTTAAGCAAAATGTTGACAGACTCTATCTGTTTGTTTAACTCAAAGATTGTAATAATGAAAAACATAATTATGCTCAGTTTTTTTCTGGGCTTTTGGGGCATGATTTCAGCCCAAATTATAACCATTAAGGATATTGAATCCAATCAGCCGATTGAAGGAGCTTCGATTATCAGTCATTCTTTAAAGATATTTAAGACTACGAATGCAAAGGGACAGGCTGATATATCTGCGTTTAAGGATGCTAAAGAAATTGAGATTCGCATTTTTGGCTATGAAACGATAGTGAGGAGCTATAAAGAACTCTGGGATGCTGACTTTGAGGTCATGCTGGAAGTTTCGAATCTCAACCTTGATGCAGTGGTAGTTTCGGCTACGCGTTGGCGACAAAATTCCAGTAATGTCCCTTCTAAAATTGTTCCGATTACCCAAAGAGAAGTAAACCTGCAAAACCCGCAAACGGCTGCTGATTTACTCGGAATTTCGGGAAAAGTTTATATTCAGAAAAGCCAGCAGGGAGGCGGGAGCCCTATGATCCGGGGATTTGCGACTAATCGGCTGCTTTATACGGTTGATGGAGTCAGAATGAATAATGCGATCTTCCGGGGCGGAAATATTCAGAATGTCATTAACCTCGACCCTTTGGCAATCGAAAATGCGGAAGTGCTTTTTGGACCTGGATCAGTCATTTATGGCAGTGATGCCATTGGAGGAGTCATGAGTTTTCAGA
>JAGQVA010000672.1 GCA_020438265.1 Bacteroidota bacterium | reverse complement strand
TATGTTTGTGGACCTACCGTTTATGGAAATGCGCATCTGGGACATGCGCGGTCAGCTATCACTTTTGATACGGTTTTCAGATATCTGACTTATCTGGATTATAAAGTGCGTTATGTGCGGAATATTACGGATGTTGGCCATTTGGAAAATGATGCAGATGAAGGAGAAAGCAAAGTAGAAAAAAAGGCCCGTTTGGAGGAACTGGAACCGATGGAAGTGGCCCAGAAGTATTATAATGCCTATACTGAGGATCTGACAGCTTTGAATTTGATCAGGCCCAGTATTGAGCCCCGGGCTACGGGGCATATTCCCGAACAGATTGAAGCGATTCAAAAACTGCTTGAAAACGGGTATGCCTATGAGTCTGAGGGGTCTGTATATTTTGATGTGGCAGCCTATAATAAGGATTTTAAATACGGCAAACTTTCCGGGCGAGATCTGGAAAATATGATGGCTGAATCCCGCGACAATCTCGAAGGACAAAGCGAAAAGCGAAATCCGGCCGATTTTGCACTCTGGAAAAATGCCAGTCCTACACATATTATGCGCTGGAATTCTCCCTGGGGAGTAGGATTCCCCGGATGGCATATCGAATGTACGGTAATGGGAACCAAATATCTGGGGCCAAAATTCGACATTCATGGTGGAGGAATGGACCTGCTTTTCCCCCATCATGAAGCTGAAATTGCCCAGTCTAACGGGATCAATTGCCACGCAGATCATGACCACCAGGATCAGGCGCGTTATTGGCTACACAATAATATGATTACCTATGAAGGACAGAAAATGGGTAAATCTATTGGAAATGCGATTGATCTACGTCAGTTTTTTTCCGGAGAGCATCCTTTGCTGGAGCAGGCCTATGCACCGATGACGATACGTTTCTTTATGTTACAGGCCCATTATCGGAGTACGCTTGACTTTTCCAACCAAGCCCTTCAGGCTGCCGAAAAAGCCTTAAAGCGAATGACTGATGCTATTAAGAGATTGGATGGGATCAATCCTAAGGGTAAGGGTGTAAATCCGGTTCCAGAATTTGAGGAGAATCTAAACTCCTTTAAAAAGGATGTCGAAGCAGCGATGAATGATGATTTTAATACTGCCAAAGTCATTGCACGGATGTTTGAGACATTGACGGTGATTAACCAATTGTATAAAGATAAATCCAAAGTTTTTGGCGTTAAACCGGAAACTTTTGAAGCCTTCCGTAATTTTTTCAAAGAAGTGTTTACTAATTGGTTAGGGCTTAAGTCTGATTCAGACGATTCTTCGCAGGCCCAGGATACCATTGATGGTTTGATGCAAATCGTCTTACAGGTCAGAAACGAAGCGAGGAAAGATAAAAACTGGGCAGTGGCAGATTTGATCAGAAATGAATTAAACGGCCTGGAAATCAAATTGGAAGATACGGATGATGGTACAGATTGGTATTATGAAAAATAGATTTTTCCGGAAGAAAGATATATTCAAGAGGTTCAGTATCCGTTTTTTTCGGGTACTGGGCTTTTTGATTTTAGGTTTTATGATGGCTTGTGGAGATGACAGCAGTTCTACAGCAGAAAAACTATCAGAGGTAGCGGTTGAACCAGATCTCCCGATCCCGGATTTTTCGGCTGATTCAGCCTACGCATTTATTGAAAAACAATTGGCTTTTGGTTCCAGAGTGCCAAATACGGGGAGTCATCTGGCATGCGCTCAATGGCTTTCTGATAAACTGGAATCCTACGGAGCAAAGGTAATCCGTCAGGCAGCAGTGGTAAAAGCGTTTGATGGGACACGACTTAATATGCAAAATATTATTGCATCCTATAACCCTGAAAAGAATCGCCGTATCTTGTTAACTGCTCATTGGGATAGCCGACCCTTTGCTGATCAGGATTCTGAAAGACAAAATCAGCCTATTCCCGGAGCAAATGACGGTGGCAGTGGAGTAGGAGTATTATTGGAAGTTGCCCGGCAATTGGGACAAGCGAACCCTCAGGTTGGGGTAGATATCATTTTATGGGATGCCGAAGATTATGGGAAAACAGAGGTGCCAGGATCTTATTGCCTCGGTTCTCAATACTGGGTTGTGAATAAACATAAGCCGAATTACGATGCAATGTATGGGATAAACCTCGATATGGTGGGCGATCCCGATGCCCGGTTTACCAGAGAAGGTCATTCAATGGAATATGCAGCCAATGTGGTCGAAAAAGTTTGGAGAACAGCCCGTTTGTATGGATATGATCAATATTTTTCCCTGGAACGAACCGAGCCCATCATAGATGACCACGTGTATGTGAATCGCAAAGGCGGAATCAGGATGATTGATATCATTGATAAACCAGCTAATCAAAGTTTTTTCGATGAATGGCATACCCATCGGGACGATATTAACACCATTTCAAAGGAGACCTTGAAAGCGGTGGGCCAGACGGTTACGGCGGTGGTTTATCGGGAAAAATGATGGATTGTGTAGGGCCAAGGCATGCCTTGGCCCTACATGGTCCTACAATACCGGTTCTATTTGCATCAATTGTTCCTTGATGCCCTGAAAACCAGTTATAGCAACTTCCTCAGGAGTAAACGCCTGAATTGTTTCACGGTCATTTTTCAAAGAAGAAAGGGCAGAAGACGGCAACCGGTAAAGATGATTTTCCTGCCCGGACAACCAGACAACTTTCTGTGATTGAGGGTCAAACCTCATCAGGAAGTTTCCTTCTTTATCCTTTTCAGCGGGAATTAGTGCATTTACTTTTTCATCCACAGTGAAAAGACGCAGATTTTTATGTTCAAAGGGTTCTCCCTGTTCATCCGTCAGACTGATTTTGGCTGTCGCTGGTGGCAAAGGCATAGCCGTCGCAAAGTTAAAGATACCAATCTGACTGACAGAAAACTTCCGATAACATTTGACTGGCATTTGGGCCAGGGAATCCAGATTCGCGATAGCGGTTTCCCATTCAGCGAGTGCAGCTTTGTATTGTGTATCAGCTTCTCTTCTCTTACGCTCAAATTCTGCTTTTTCAGCATTAACTTTCTCACGGGCAGCAACTGCGTTTTCCCATTCCTGGTATCTTTGCTGATACAGTTTTTCTGCTTCAGCCAGATTTCCCGCTTCAAAAAGAGGACTGGCAATAACCGTTTTTGTCTCCATCGTACCACCTTTAATTCGACTGAAAGTCAATTGATAATATCCCCTTCGGTTAGGCACACGACTTACGCGCACATTCCCCCAGGTGGTATTATCTCCAATCAGTCCCTCTGTCCATGGATTTGCAGAATTTTCAACAGCGACATATTCCCAGAATATTCTTTCAAATCCTCTGAACTCAGGATAATCGTCAGGGTTTTTGACTTTCACGCCAAACGGTTTTCCCGGTTTTTGAGGCAATACCGCCAGATTGGCACTTTTAGGTCTTAACTCATCCGTATTGCGCAGGATCTCCGGCATTTCAGGACGAGACGGCACATAAGAAGCCATGGCCAGGAGTTCTACCTGATCATTGCCCTGATAGTCCCAGTTTCTTTCGAGGGTATCCAGGAGATACACGCCCAATCTGCTGGCAGTATCATAGGAAAGATATTCAATGAGAATTTTTTTATTGTCCGCCAGAAAAACCGGCTGTCCGGAGGCAAAAGCCTGAATTTCAACCATTCCTTCAGAAGAAAGAATCCGCTGACTTTCGGCAGAGTCGTATCGGGAGTTGATCCCGGCCAGGAACATATCCGCAGGATCTTTGAGTTCACGTA
>JAGQVA010000671.1 GCA_020438265.1 Bacteroidota bacterium | reverse complement strand
TCTTTGAATAGAACCATCTGCCTGGACAAAAGCCTGGAAAATCTGGTTTATCTTACCTTGTGGAATTCCAATTCCAGTATCACTGACCGACAGCTCAATGAAATCCTCTTTTTCGGTAGCATGTACCGCTACGGTTCCGGTTTGGGTAAATTTGATCGCATTTCCCACCAAATTGTATAAAATTTGTGTAATTCGATCTTCATCTCCATAGACAGAAGGCAGATCCTCGGGCACCCAATCCACCAGTTCCAGCGACTTTCCTTTGGCCAGAGACTGATTAATTTTCAGGACAATCTCAGCTACAGATCGAAGGTCAACAGGCCGCCGGTTGAGGGTAAGTTCTCCATTATTGATCATGGAAAAATCCAGAATATCATTTACCAGGCTACTTAGTCGCTTTCCCGAAGCAATAATCAGTTCAAGATTTTCGCGACGGTATTGCGGAGAAGCTGATTCAGCCCGGCTATGAAGAGATTCTGCCAGGCCAATGATACCATTCAGGGGAGTTCGGAGTTCGTGGGAGGTATTAGCCAAAAACTGATCTTTGAGCTGATCAATTTGTTCAAGGCGCTCCATTCTTTCCTTTTCCAATGCAGAAATTTTTCGTTGCTGACGATAGCGATACCAAAACCAGGCAAGGATGCCCAAAAGAATAATTCCCAAAGCAACCATAATAATGGTAAAGGTTTGTCTTTTCTGCCGGACAATTTCCAGTTCATTCTGTATGGCTTCTCTTTCCAGTTCTGCGGCGTCTCTTGCCAGATGCTCCAGTTTTAACTCTTTCTCCAGATTAATTTCTTTGAGCGTTTTTAGTTCCGCCAGCGCCTCATCCCTTTCCCTTTGCATATTTTCCAGTTCTGCCCGATTTTGCTCAGTTTCTCTTTCCGTACCTTTCTGAAGAGCAGAAATTTCCTTTTCCGCCTGTTGGTTAATTTCCTTACTTTTTAAAGCCAGATAGAGATCCCTATATTGATTCATCATCGAAGTATCTCCCTGTCGGCTGTAAACACGCACCAGAGATTCATAAACCTGAGCCAGGCCTTCATTATCATTGATGGCTTTAAAATGAGTAACGGCATTTTCCAGATGCCTGATAGCAGGTTTTAACCGATTCCGGGCAATATAATCCAGCCCTAAACCCTTTTCAGCCAGGGCCATTCCGGAAGTGAAATTCAGGTTTTGGGCAATCTCCAGCGCTTCGTCATCATATTTGAAAGCTTTCTTGGGATCGCTGCTCCGCAATTTTTCAGCTATTTGAATAAGTATGTTTACCCGTCGGTCATTAGCCGGGGTTCTTTCCAGGGACCGGATCAATTGCTCCACATAAGCATCCTGGGCGGTTACCGACCATGCCCATAGAAAAAGGACTAACAGCGGGATTTTGCGAAAAAAATTCATTAGGATCGTTTGGGTAATGATGAATCAATTTAGGAAAAATATTTTTCCTATACCCAAACTTCCTTTTTTCTGAAATAAGACACTCTATTTTTCCTTCATAAAGGAAAAACTACGGCTTTGGTATCGGTCTTTTTTTACCTGTGCTTTCAGCGCTTTGAGGGTTTTGAAGGGAGTATCAACCGCAGCTGAATTGACCAACCATGCGGGAATATTCCCATTCGGGTCTGCATGCAATTCATATTCAACTTTTACCAATCCATGATTTTCCGGTGTGAATCGCCATATTCCCTGGGAAATTTTTACTCTGACAAGTCCTTCTTTTTCAGGCATCAGGTCGGGAAGGGCATCGATCAAAACCAATAGAGAGCCGTTGCTTTCATCATATTTATACTGGTATCTGATCACAGCGTCCCGGTCAGCTACCGGCCAGGGAGAATCAGTGATTGTATAATGAATTTGAATGGATTTATTTTCGCGGGAAATCAACTCAGAAGTGGGAGTCATAAACATCCACTCGGGAAAAGTGCCCACATCATACAGAACAGCAGTCAGGCTACTAATGGAAGCGCTTACATGAGTGATTCCCCGAAAGGCTTCGAGGGCAGAACCATCTATTTTTTTTGTATAAACTTCAATTCCTTCCGCAGACTTTCTCAGTCGCCAGTCTTCCTGAGCAAAGGATGGAAAAAATGTAAACAAACAACATATCAGAGCAAGTGACTTCAAGGTAATTTTTCTCATCAAACAACACAACGAAGAAAGAGTTTTATATGTTGCTAGCTAATTTTCGTAAATTTGCCTTATGCTTACACAGAGACCTATAACTGATTGGTTGCCGATTACTTTAAAAGAAGTAAAACAAAGGGGTTGGGAAGAACTGGATGTGATTCTCATCTCGGGCGACGCCTATGTCGATCATCCGGCCTTTGGCCCGGCGGTTATTGGTCGCATTCTGGAACATGCAGGATATAAAGTGGGAATTATTCCCCAGCCCAACTGGCAGGACGACCTGCGCGATTTTAAAAAATTCGGGAAACCACGACTTTTCTTCGGCGTTACCTCTGGTTGTATGGACTCCATGGTAAACCATTACACCGCCAATAAAAGACGCCGGTCAGATGATGCTTATACCCCCGGAGGAGAAGCGGGTTTCCGGCCTGATTATGCAGCAACCGTTTACACAAAAATTCTGAAGGAATTATATCCCGATGTACCAGTACTGATCGGTGGAATTGAAGCCTCTCTTCGTCGGGTGACCCATTTTGACTATTGGGAAGACAAATTACATCCTACCATTCTTGAGTCCAGTGGCGCGGATATGCTGGTTTATGGAATGGGCGAACAGCCATTGTATCAAATTCTTGAATTGCTGGCAAAAGGAGTTCCTTTTTCCTCTCTGACCACGATTCCCCAAACAGCGTTTCTGGTTCAGGAAGGAGAAAATATTCCCAAAAACAAAAACTGGACGGACGTAGAAATTTCTTCTCATGAAGAATGCCTGAAGGATAAAATAAAGTATGCCGCCAATTTCAAAATTATAGAACAGGAGTCGAATAAGGTCAATGCCCGGAGAATAATTCAGGGAGTAGGCTCAAAAAAGCTGGTCATTAATCCGCCTTTTCCCCCGATGGACGAAAAAGAAATTGATCATTCTTTTGATTTACCTTACACGCGTCTTCCACATCCCAAGTATAAAAAACGCGGTGCGATTCCCGCTTATGAGATGATAAAATTCTCCATCAATATGCACCGGGGATGTTTTGGGGGTTGTAGTTTTTGTACGATTTCGGCCCATCAGGGAAAATTTATCGCTTCGAGATCCAAAGAATCCATCCTCAAAGAAGTGGATGAAGTAACCAAAATGCCCGATTTTAAGGGGTATATCAGCGATTTGGGTGGCCCTTCCGCCAATATGTACAAAATGAAGGGCAAGGTTCAGGAGATTTGTGACAGATGTATCAGTCCTTCCTGCATTCATCCAGTGGTGTGCCATAATCTGGACACCAGCCACAAACCCCTGACAGAAATTTACAAAGAGGCCGCCGCTCACGAAAAGGTGAAAAAAGCCTTTGTTGGCAGTGGAATTCGTTACGATCTGCTGACAACCAGCTATAACAAAAAAGGCGACGAAGACGACATCAACGAATACATGGAGGAACTGGTCACCAATCACCTTTCCGGACGGATGAAAGTTGCTCCCGAGCATACTTCGGACGATACCCTTCATATCATGCGTAAACCCTCCTTCAAACATTTCCACGAGTTTAAGAAAAACTACGACCGGATTAATCAGGAGAATGGTTTGGAGCAACCGCTGATTCCCTATTTTATTTCC
>JAGQVA010000670.1 GCA_020438265.1 Bacteroidota bacterium | reverse complement strand
GTAAGGGACGTTGACTGAGTAATGGTGATTGCTGGATTCGTATCTCCATTTGACCAGAGATAACTGGAAAAACCGGCAGGGCCATTGAGGGTAACATCACCACCATCACAAAACTGTATGGGGCCAGAGGCTGAAATAACCGGTTTCGCAGGAAGTGCGTTTACGATAATGATTTGACTAATTGAAGAATCACTGGGACAACCATTTTGAATACCAATTACTGAGTAGGTACCAGAAATCTTGACAACGATGGAAGCAGTTGTATCTCCATTTGACCAGATATATCCATCATAAGGACCATTAACCACAGTAAGTATAGCACTATCACCTTCGCAGAAAGAAGAGTTCCCATTGACCAGAATCTCAGGAACAGGAACTGTATCGAGGGGCACAAAAACCGAATCGATAGGGAAAGTCCATAATGAACGGCCATAAGTCCCCGCAACCAGGAGGTTATTAACGGGTTCTATTTCCAGGTCATAAACTGCAACGATAGGCATATTATTACCAATTCGTTGCCAGTTGGATCCCGCATCAAGCGTTGCATAAACGCCCCCATCATTCGCTACAAAAATGACACTATCATTCGGTGGATAAATAAAAATATCGTTGATCGCCAGTGGTGGGAGGTCCCCCGCAATATTTTGCCAGGTAGCACCATAGTTATCCGAGCGGTGCAAATGAGGGGAATTATCATTATCCTTATAACCGGAATGACTTACAAATAACCGGGATGGACTGCTCGCAGAACCTTTGACAGAGGTTATATAACGGTCCGGAAGGGTATCTGTAATATCTGTCCAGTTTGTACCGCCATTCGTAGTAATCCAAACATTTCCGTCAGTTGTACCTGCATATAAAACATTAGGGTCCAAAGGGGACTCGTTTACTGTAGAAATTACGTGATAACGATTATCAATCCCATCAGTAATATCAGGACTGATTACCTGCCAGTTGGCATTCACTCCACCTGTATTTTTGTAAACCCTGTAAGTACCGCAATATTGAACATCCGGATTACTATGGCTAAGGATAAAGGGCATATCCCAACTGACGCGATCGTTGCCATCAATTCCATTGCCATGCCAGTTAAAATTTGTACCCGCATCAGAGCTTACCCATAATGCTCCATTTTGGGTTTCACAGTACCAATGTTGAGAATTGGTCGGGCTAAAGAGCATTTGAAAACCATCTCCTCCAAAATATCTGGCCCAGGTGTTAAATCCCGAAGCATTTCCCCCCACAGAACCATTATCCTGAAGACCTCCATAAAAATCATTGGGCTGAAAAGGATTCACAGCTACCCGGTAAAACTGGTTATTGGGGATATTTTCGATATCAATCCAGTTAAGACCATTATTAGAGCTACTGTAAAGTCCTCCATCGGTTGCTAAAAATACATCACCGTTATAGCCATATTGGAGATCATGTTTGTCTGCATGCGTAGGACCACCAACTGAAACCCAGGTTGTTCCCCCATCTAAGGAGCGATATAAACCCACACCCAGCGCCCAGAGATTATTATGGTCATTGGGATTTACCCTGATCTGCCCAAAATACCAGCCAAATCCTCCCAGGAAACCAGATGGTAAGTTCCCTGAAATATTTGTCCATGTATTTCCGCCATTATATGTCCGATAAACTCCTTCGAGATTGGAGTTGACATCCACATAAATAGCAAATAGTGTGTCTGGGTTTGCTGTAAACATGTCCAGCCCTATTCTGCCCTGAATACCTGTAGGCAAACCTCCTCCGAGCACTGTCCAGTTACTTCCTCCATCAGTGGTTTTCCAGATTTTTGCATTGACACCGGTTACAATACTTTCTGAATTATTGCGGATACGGTCCCAGGAAGAAGCATACAAAATCTGAGGATTGGTTGGATGAATGACCAGATCAATAATTCCTGCCTGATCTGCCACAAAAAGTATCTGATTCCAGGTAGCACCTCCATCTGTACTTTTATATAATCCTCTGTCATTATTTTTCACAAAAGGAATCCCCATGGTTGCTGCATAAATGATATTGGAATTGGTGGGATCGATGATAATCCTCGAAATGATTCGGGTATCCTTTAGCCCAATATTTGCCCAGGTCGTCCCCCCATCCATACTTTTGTAAATCCCATCGCCAATAAACGGATAACCGGAAATATTGTGGTCGCCAGTACCTACATAAATAATATCGGGATTATTGGGATCGAGAGTGATTGCACTTACGCTGAGATAGGATTGATCATCAAAAATGGGAAGCCAGTTTTGCCCGGCGTCTACTGTTTTGAACACACCACCGGAAGCTGAACCCGCATACATAGTATCGTTGGAAGCGGGGTGAATGGTAACTACATTAAATCTTCCTCCAATATTTCCCGGGCCCTGTAGCGTCCAGTCAGAACCAATTCCATTATTGGCGTTTCGTGAAGGTAATTGTTGATTTTGCTGAATTTGTCGTTTGGTGAATTTGATTGCATTTTCATAAGCCTTCAGGTTAAAAGCGGTATCTGGCCAGCTTCTTTGCAGGAAAAACTGATCGTAAGGGTAGTGCATATTTTCCAGTTTTTCCTGAGGGTTGGGCTGCTTTTTTTGTCGAAAAAAATAAATACCGCTTGTGAGGATGAAAGCGAAAAGGATGGCTGACAGGCCATAAATTGAAGTTATTTTCATGGTGAATAAAGGTTAAATGGTTTATACTTGAGTTAAAAGTCAGTAAAAATTGACAAACAGGTTTTTATCCCACTGATCATATTGCCGATGCGGAGGTTTTCATTGGGGCTGTGCTGGTTATTGTCCATATTAACCATAGGGATAATTACAGCAGGAATACCAAGCGTTTCCACAGCGGGAGAAATAGGCACAGTCCCTCCCATGATGCGAATTCTTACAGGATCTTCCCCAAAGTTTTGGGTCAGGGCTTTGGTCAGTCGCTTTCCCAATTCGTGATCCATGGGAGTACGAAAAGCATTCACTCCTGATTTTCCCTGAAAAGTAGCAATCTTGTCATATTTCCTTCTTTCTTCTAGTGTGGGAAGGCGATCAATGACGTAATATCCTTGCTGTTGGATGTGCTTTTTCGTCAGGGCTAATAATCTTTCACCGTCAGATTCCGGAACCAGCCTGATCCCCATATTGACAGTCGTTTGTTCCGGAATTATGGTTTTTGCTTTTTCCCCCTTCCAGGAGGTAGAAATATTGCGCACATTCAGAGAAGGATATTGAAGAGATTCCTGATAATTTCTGCCCACAGCGTCAGGTTGTGCAATTCCAATTTGTGCATTGATGCTTTTGGCATCGTCGGGCACAGCATCGAGTATTTTCTGAATATTGGCGTCAATAGTAATCCCGTCATAAAATCCATCAATAAGAACTCTGCCTTTTTCGTCTTTCATCGAAGCCAATAAATGACTCATGCTAAAAACCGGGTTAGGAGCATAGTTTCCATAATGACCACTGTGTTGAGGCACAATAGGGCCATAAACCGTCAGGTCAAAACCCGTTACTCCACGACAACCAAAAGTAATGGTCGGACGATTGGTAGGATGTGCAGGCCCGTCCATAATGATCAGGTAATCAGCCTGATAAAGATCTTTATATTTGTCAAGTGTTTGTCTGAAACCTTTGGAACCGATTTCTTCCTCTCCATCCAGAATCACTTTGATATTAATTCCCGCTTCCCAGCCTTTCTGTTTCATGATAGACAAAGCTTGCAAAAACATAATTATTGGACCTTTATCATCAGCA
>JAGQVA010000669.1 GCA_020438265.1 Bacteroidota bacterium | reverse complement strand
CCTTTTCTGGAAATAGCTCCCTGGCTGATTATTGTTTTTCGGCAGATTTATAGGTTGGAAGACGGAGAAAAAAAGAATAATTATTATGTAAATGAATCGGTAGGGCTGGCAGCGGGCTTTCTGCTTTCGGCGATTCATCAGGCCGGATTAGTAGCACTTACGCATACGCCCAGTCCAATGAATTTTCTGACTGACATTTTGGAGCGCCCTTCTAACGAACGGCCATTTTTGTTGATTCCGGTAGGGTATCCGGCAGAGGGGGCAATGGTTCCTGATTTGGAGCGGAAGGATTTGGGGGAGATTGCTAGGTTTTATTAGATTATGGTTCTTTGACAAAAGTTGTGGCATCCCCATATTTCACCACATAGCCTGTAATGAGAATGAAGAAATCATAGTAGATCCCAAATCAATGCTTTCTCTGTCTTCTATGTTTTCTTTTCTCTTTAGGCGTAACCCATTATTTTCTATGTTACTATGTGGTAAAAAATGACCTACTCTACAAAAATTGTCAAAGAAGCTAGCTTATTCTTCACCACGCATCCCACCCCCCAATATGCACTCCATTAAACCCCGTTTCCAGATCCTTTAAATACTTTTTAATAGCGAAAACACTAGAGGGAAAAGCAATCTTATCATAAGGAATTTCCTCAGGCTGATACAGTTTTGCCTCCATCGTTTCCGGGCCAATAAGTATCTCAGGGCTGGTCATTCTGGCCAGGAAAAATATATACACCTGACTAATCCGGGGGATGCTGTAAATACAGTGCATTCGCTCCAGTTCAACCTGAATACCTGCTTCCTCAAAGGTCTCCCGAAGCGCTCCCGCTTCAACCGCTTCCTTATTTTCCAGATAACCCGCAGGTAATCCCCAGTAGCCCTTTCTGGGTTCGATTGCTCGTCGACAAAGCAAAATTCGCTCTTCAAAATAGGGAAGACATCCTACGACCATCTTGGGATTTGAATAATGAATGGTATCGCAATTCCGGCAACAGAATCGGGGTCGGTTATCTCCTTCGGGGATCTCGAAGACGAGTTGATCACTTCCACAATGACTACAATAGTTCACATGCGAGTTTATGAAGTTGTAGCAGGTTAAGCAAATAATTCCACAAACAAAAACTTACCTAACGGGTTATTGAATAGAAATTGGAAACTAAGCGGTCCAAAGGAGGCCAATCCCTCCACCAAAAAACACTCACAAAATGAAAAAATCGAAAAAGGTAATCGTCATTGGGTCTGGATTTGCCGGGCTGGCTACTGCGGCTCTCCTGGGAAAAGCGGGTTATCAGGTTATCATACTGGAAAAAAACGAACAACCCGGAGGGCGTGCCCGTCGGTGGGAAAAAGATGGTTTTACCTTTGATATGGGGCCTAGCTGGTACTGGATGCCGGATGTGTTTGAGAATTTTTTCAATCTCTTTGGCAAATCCGTTTCTGAATATTACGATCTTGTTAGGCTTGACCCTTCTTATCGGGTATATTTCGGAGAAGGAGAGGAATTTGTGGACGTACCTGCGAATATGCAGGAACTGGAAGCTTTATTTGAAAAAGAAGAACCGGGCAGTTCGAAGAATCTGCGTACTTTCCTCGAACAGGCAGCTTATAAATACGAAGTCGGAATGCGGGACTACGTGCATCGCCCTTCTCATTCTATTTTTGAATTTCTGGATTTCCGGCTGATTCGGGAGAGCTTTCGGATCCAGATGTTTAGCTCCATGCGCAATCACGTCAGAAAGTATTTTACGAATCCCCGCCTGATTAAAATCCTTGAATTTCCTGTCCTTTTTCTCGGTGCAACGCCTGCCAATACCCCAGCCCTTTATAGTATGATGAACCACGCTGACCTCACTTTGGGAACCTGGTATCCCATGGGAGGAATGTACAAAATTGTGGAAGCGATGGTTTCTCTGGCAGAAGAGCAGGGAGTCGAAATCAAGGTGAACACCGAAGTAGAAAAAATCATTGTCAAAAATGGGGTTTCCACAGGTGTTGCCACGAATCAGGGCGAATTTCACGCTGATATCATTATCGCCAATAGCGATTATCAGCACACAGACCAGATGTTGCTCGATCAGCCCTGGCGAAATTATAATCCGAAATATTGGGACAAGCGTGTCATGTCGCCTTCCAGTCTGCTATTCTACATTGGTTTGGATAAAAAACTGGAAGGAATTAAACATCACAGTCTTTTCTTTGACGAAGATTTTGATCTTCATGCCGAAGAGATTTATTCCGATCCAAAATGGCCAAGTAAACCGCTGTTTTACCTTTCATCTACCTCCCAGACTGATCCTTCTGTGGCGCCTGAAGGGCATGAGAATTTGTTTTTGCTCATCCCTCTGGCACCAGGTCTGGAAGATACGGAAGCCCAGCGAGAGGCTTATTATCACATTGTGATGGACCGACTGGAAAAAATCATCGGTCAGGACGTGCGCAATTCGGTCGTGTTAAAGCGGAGTTATGCGATGAAAGATTTTGAAAAAGATTATCATTCCTTTAAAGGGAATGCTTATGGATTAGCCAATACACTTTTCCAGACGGCTTTTTTTAAGCCTAAGCTGCGTTCCAAAAAGGTGAAAAATCTTTATTATACAGGGCATTTGACAGTGCCTGGGCCAGGTGTGCCGCCTTCTTTGATTTCGGGTGAGATTGTCGCGGATGAGGTGATACGGAATTTTATTTAATTTTTAGTATGCCCTAATTTCCTGAACTCAGGAAATTAGGGCATACATATTTTTAATTCATAATCGCATTAAAAAACAGTTTATAAGTCCCCCGTGGCTGACCGCGAAACTGAGGCCTAAACCCAAAAAGAACCACTTTCCCTTTCCCCTGCGGAATACTTGCCACAGCAATTTTTCCCGCCAGATAGCGATTTTCTCCCATAGCCCAGCCACTCATGAGAATGTTTTTTTCTGCGTAACGGGCTGCTACTTCCACTTTGGGAGGTTCAGAAGAGGGAATATCTGCTACCCCACCTTCTCCTCGTTTGGAAAGTCTTTCTACCTCAAAAGCTCTGCTTTGAACGAAGGATGCGGCGGCTTCTTTTTCCATTCCGTAAGCCAGCGGGTGGTCCTGCATGTCTATTCTGACCAATGATCCAGGAATGAAAAAACGACTGGAGGAAACGCCCTTAACCACATTCCGAACTGGTAAACCAAATTGCTCAATCAAATAATCACTGGCGTCATCCAAAGCTACCAGTGTACCTCCCTGGTCTACATATTTTTTCAGGGCGAATGTTCCTTCCAAACCAAGTCCTCCTGTATATTTCGCAGGCATGGTACTGGGTTCGTGTCCGTGGAGAATGCTGCCTGCACTTTGGCTGGGTAAAATAATGCTCTGATAAACAGACAGGTCTTTATTCTTAACATCAGCATCGTGAAGGGTATCGATGTCAAATTCGTAGGTTTCCAGCAACCAACGGGTCCAGCCTTCATCCATATTGGCAACCCAGGATTTGTAGAGGCCAATTTTGGCCCTGGTGACAGGTTGTAAATTACCAGGACTGGTTTTGAGTGCTTCAAAACTTACCCCGGTTTCGGCAGCAATTTTTTCTATTTTTTCAATAAAATCTTTTCCTTTTCCCTCTACAATAAAGGTTCCCTTTCCAAATTTTTCAGCCAGATTCTGATTGGAACGATACACTTTTTGACCTCCTTTTATCAGACGATTGGCAGCCAGAACACTTGCATTGGGGTGATTGGAAAACAGATACCCAAATCCGGGTTTACCCGTTA
>JAGQVA010000065.1 GCA_020438265.1 Bacteroidota bacterium | reverse complement strand
TATCATTTTGAACTTCAAGTTTCAATGTTGATGTACCGGAGAAAGTTTTGTTTCTCATGATAATCCGATAATTCTTATCATCACCTTGATCACTTTCTGTGGTTGGAGAAACAAAATTGATAACTAAAGCTTCCTGGTTAAGATTGATTTGGTCGTTCATGATGTTTGTAATTATAGGGTGAATCGTTTGTTTCCTATCATTCCATTGAAAAGGAAAAGGTTACCCTTGCATCATGAAATTTTTTAATAAACTATTTATAATCAATTACTTACATACAAAATAGAAGATCCCTCACTTCTTTCGGGATGCCCGCTAAAAGCGGAAAAAGATAATAAGCCTGTTCGGCGAATTGGTCTTAGTCCCACAATTTTGTGGGCATCCCGAAAGAATTGAGGGATCTTCAAAAAAAGGCTTCAATCAGCCAGATTGTTTATATCTTCCTGTTACTTCGTGATAAAAGGCCGCTTCACCACCTCAGCCCGCACAGGCTTATTGCGAATCATAATATCCAGTTCGGTACCAATAGCTGATAGTTCTGAAGGAACATACCCCATCCCAATTCCTTTATTCAAAAGGGGGCTCATAGAACCGGAGGTAACTGTTCCTACTACCTTGCCTTCGTGAGCAATTTCGTACCCGGAACGTGGAATACCTCTTTCCACGATTTCCAATCCAACCAGTTTCTTATTAATCCCCTCAGCTTTTTGCTTTGCAAGGATATCAGAGCCATTGAATGGGCCTTTGTTTAATTTGGTGATCCATCCCAAACCTGCTTCGAGAGGACTGGTTTCATCGTTGATATCATTTCCGTAGAGCATATACCCCATTTCGAGGCGGAGGGTATCACGAGCGCCCAAACCTGTAGGAATCAGGCCAAATTCCTCACCAACTTCCATCAGGTCATTCCACATTTTCTCTGCGTATTTATTGTAAATAAAAATCTCAAACGTACGCTCTCCGGTATAACCCGTTGTAGCAATCAGAGACTTTTCCGCTCCATTGAAAGTGTCTTTGAAACAGAAATAGGTACCCATTTCCGACAGGTCATGATTGGTGAGTTTTTGTACAATTGCTTCCGCCTTTGGACCAGAGACAGCCAGAAGAGAAGTTTCCTCTGAAACATCAATCATTTCCGCACCCATGGTATTGCTATCCTTAATCCAGTTCCAGTCTTTTTCAATATTGGAAGCATTGGCCACGATCATATACTGATCATCGCGGATGTAATAGACAATAATATCATCCACAATTCCTCCCTGATGGTTGGGCATACAGCTATACTGTGCCTTACCAGGAACCAGTTTAGAAGCGTCATTGGAACTTACTTTTTGAATCAGTTCCAGGGCTTTGGGCCCACGAATGATAAATTCACCCATGTGAGAGACGTCAAAGATTCCAGCAGCCTCACGGACTGCCATGTGTTCTTTTTTATCGCTCGAATAACGAACTGGCATGTCGTAGCCAGCGAAAGGAATGAGTTGTGCACCTAGTGCAGAGTGGATATGGTAGAGTTCGGTTTGTTTAGACATAGCAGGTGTTTTTTCTTCACCACATTTAAACCCGAAAGATAATACGAAAACCCTTACTTTTCACTTTTTTATTTCTTGTTTCTTGTTTTTACCTTAAAATACAATTGCCCATTCACTAACTTACGCCAAAATTAACGGCAATGGATCTCTTCAATACTCCCTCCACGGGATCATCCTCACATCTCGCTCCACTGGCGGAAAGAGTCCGCCCTCAAACCCTTGATGAAGTCATCGGGCAAACCCACCTGATTTATCCAGACAGCCCGTTTTTGCGATCAGTAGAGAGCAATCGTATTCCATCGATGATTTTTTGGGGTCCTCCGGGAATCGGAAAAACGACCCTGGCGCGTATTGTGGCCAATTCGACGCAAAGGCCGTTTCGGCAGTTGAGTGCTGTTTCTTCAGGGGTAAAGGAAGTGCGGGAGGTGCTGCGGTTTGCAGAAGGAAGACCGGGAACCATTCTTTTTATCGACGAGATCCACCGTTTTAATAAAGCGCAGCAAGACTCTCTTTTGGGATCAGTTGAACGCGGGCGAATTACGCTCATTGGTGCAACTACAGAAAACCCTTCTTTCGAGGTAAATGCAGCTCTTTTATCTCGTTCGCAAGTGTTTGTGCTCAAACCTTTGAGTTTTGAAGAGGTGAGGCAGCTTCTTGAATACGCCATTAAAAAAGACGAAGTCCTTTCCCAACGAGACATCGAACTGAAGGAAATAGACGCTATTTATCGCATTGCGGGTGGCGATGCCCGCAAAAGCCTGACACTTCTTGAAATCTTCGTTAATACACATCCCGAAGACGCCAAAATTGTCGTTACCAATGATGAACTCATGGCTGCAGCTCAGGAACACGTAGCTCTTTATGACAAAAGCGGAGAGCAGCATTACGACATTATTTCTGCCTTTATCAAATCTGTAAGAGGAGGAGATCCCAACGCAGCGGTATATTATCTGGCTCGCATGCTCGATGGGGGAGAGGATGTCAAATTTATCGCCCGACGGTTAATTATTCTCGCAGCGGAAGACATTGGCAATGCAAATCCCAATGCTTTACTCCTCGCAAATGCCTGCTTTCAATCCGTGAATGTCATTGGTATGCCCGAAGCCAGGATTATTCTCTCGCAGGCCACTACTTATCTGGCAACATCAGAAAAGAGCAACGCTGCCTATATGGCCATCAATTCCGCGATGAAATTTGTCAAAGAAAACCCAGCCCATCCGATTCCTTTTCATCTCCGCAATGCCCCCACCACAATGATGAAAAATATGGATTACGGAAAGGGATATAAATATTCTCACGATTATGCGGGAGAACAAAATCATCAGGAATTTTTGCCCGAGGAGATTTCAGGAACGACGTTTTATCAGCCTAAAGCGGTGGGGAATGAGCGGAAGATTCGGGAGTTTTTGGATCGGCAGTGGGGGGAGAAGTATCAGTGAGGCTTTGTAATCTGTCATTGAGTGTAATTGAATTTTAAACAAAAAACTTTATTTCTTCTCTCAAGACAGGACTAATTGGACATGGCGACACGAAACCCGCAAAATTCGTTCCTGATAATTGGGTCACTACTGAAACGGCTACTTACGCGTAAATAGGAAACATCGTTATCATCCCAGCTACCTCCACGTAAAACCCGGTAATTACCACTTTTGGGACCCTTAGGATTAGAAACCATCCCATTATCCAAGCAAATTTGATAGTAAGCACTATTATACCAGTCCTGGCACCATTCATAGACATTCCCTGACATATCATATAACCCAAGGTGGTTCCGACCTTTATTATCCTTAGACTTTACCTGAGCAGTTCCTAAAGACTTATATACTGCATATTGATCAAGCTCATTGACATTATTTGTTCCTGCCCACTTAGTGCCGCCAGCGGCATATTCCCACTCTGCCTCGGTGGGGAGTCTGTAACCCATCTTATCACAATAAGCTTTAGCACCGTACCAGCTTACAAAAACTACCGGGTGATTTTTAAAGTCTGATTCAGCCTGATACGATTTCCCATTAAACTTTATCTTACTGCTGGAAAGGCTTATCCACTTATTGAGATCGGCAGAGGTTGGTTGAGTTTGGGTAAGAAAAACAGCATATTGAGCATTGGTAACTTCTGTTTCACTGAGCTGGAAGGATTTGATAGTTACCTTATGGGGAGGCTTATTGTGATCATATAAATCTTCTACCCCCATCTCAAACGTCCCACCTGGAATATTTATCATTTGGGGCCTCAGAGTATAGATGATCTGAGACTTAGGCTTTACCCCATTTTGTTCCTGACGATCATGTTGGACAACTGCTTGTTTACCCTCCTGATCAACCTTTGGATTATTCTCTTCTCGTCTAATATCAATATTTTCGGCTTTCGATGATTTTTTCTCCAGAAAAACCTGCTGAATCACCGCTGCGACAGGCATAAGAATTGCCTCTGATTCTGACTTAGATAAGGTAGCATTTACAATCCTTGCCATACCTCGAATCAAAATGGTATCTTTTACCTGAAGAGGTTGTATTTTCATATATTCGGAAAACCCCTGAGCTGCCTCTTTAAACTGCTCGAGCTGAAAAAGAGCCACAGACTGATTCCAGATAACCTCCGCTTTAACAGGAGAAGTTTCGCTGACCTGGCGATACGTTTCCAACGCCTTATCAGCCTTACCAGTTGCCAAATAAGTATTCCCCAGATAAATATTAGCCACATCTTTAAGCTTTTCTTCTGAACCAGAACTAATAGCCTGAATAGCCTTTTGGAAATAGATAATCGCCGTAGTATCTCCCATATAGTATTTGAGTAATCCGGTAATAAAATCACTCACCAATCGAGCCTGCTCAGAAATACTGAAATTGATTTCATCAGGTACTTTGAGATTCCCTTCGTTTGTGAGAACAACCTGATCTACTGAGACTTTTTCAGCAGCTATAGAAATATCTTTAAGCCCTTCGAGTTTGATAAAACCATTGAAAAGGCGCTCTTCCCCAAGTTCATCCAACGTACCATAAAGAATAATACCTTTATCCACACAATTTTGCTTTACAATCTGAGCAAAAGTATCAGTTTTGGCTTTGAGAGGATCCATGAATCTTCCCAGAGGAATAATGCCTATCCTCCCCTGAGAAGATGGAAAATTCTTCACAAGATTCGTTACCACTCTTCGGGCAAAGGCGGGGTTTTCCTGCATAAAATCCGCGACTATAATCGTATATGGTCGAGCAGTGTCATAACAATCAGTTTTGCCAGGATTTTGACTTATAAGCCATATAGCAGAAAGAATCAAGGCTCCCAAAGCAATTCCTCCGATAATTAATGATAATCGATTCTTTCGAAGTGGTAAAGTCGTTTTATCCACCAATTTCTCAATCAACCTCAATAGAGTCTGTGTAATGCGACTTTCTTCACGGGTAGCCTCTTCGTTGCTGATTTGATTAGTGAGGATAAGATTATTGAGTTTTTCTATTCTGCTCATCAGGCCAATGGCCTCTTTGGAAACAGAAGTATTCATCAAAAGCTGACAAGCTTCCTTCAATTTATTCTTGATAATCAAGTCTTTGATCTTTTGGGGCAGGTCAGTAGACATTGAATGCACAGGTTTATAATTAAAGATAGGGAGGTAAAAGGAACTGTGCAAATGGGTGATTTTGGGTTAAAAAGAAATCACCCTCTGTCCCGTTCCACCGCAGATTCCTCAGCCACAACTTTCTCCCCCTTCATCGACAACCCCTTCTTCGCCAATAACCCCAAAGAAACCCCAATCGCCAATATCAACGCCACCAGCGAAAGCGTAGTCAGCCAACTAGCCTGAACCATCGCGTATTTTCCCACTGCGACATAAAACAGGACAAATGGGACGGTACCCACAAAACAGGAAAACATGGCATTCCAAAAAGTCATTTTCGTGGTTCCTGTCAATAAAAGAATACTCTCAGCCAAAACCGGCACCGGGCGACTTATCGCCAAAGCTAAAAAGCCCCATCGATCCAGAAACTTTTGGGAAGAACCTCGTTTTTCACTGGGAAATTTTTTCTCCAGCCATTGATTGCCGTAACGAGCGGCTAAGAAGCCTAATGCATTGCCGATCATCAATCCAAGTACACCGATAACGGTTCCTTTAAACATTCCAAAGATGTAACCGTCGGCGAGTAAAACCAGCGAACTCGGTGTGGGGAGAAATGTATCTGCCGCTAACAGGATCAGGCTCAATCCAAAAGTCGAAAGGCTTGGTTCTTTTAAGACCTGGTCAGGCTGTTGTAATAATGGAATATCTAGCCAAACCATTACCCCATAGATAAGGGTTAATAAGGCGAAAAATATGGCGATGAGCAGGAATCTGGTCACAATGGTTTTAATTTTTCTTTATCATTGCGCCGCTTTAAAAAACGGCGCAATACAATGAATCTTTTCATTCTGCTGAATGAGCGATCTTATTATCCCGGGGATAAATGGCTGAACATTCGGCAGAATGAAAGGCTCCCACATCATTGCGCCGTTTTTTAAAGCGGCGCAATGGTGAGACAATAATTTTTTGTATAGTTAAGGCTTTTCTGCGTAAAAAAACAATATATATCACCGGGAAAATTACATCTTAAAATCCCCTACCATTGCGGATGAATATCAGCCCGTAAAAGTGCATCATACACATCCTTCACCTCCTGCATTGCCTTATCCGAAATATCCGGAAGCTGAGAGGCTTTAACATTAGATAGGACATGATTGATGGAACTAGCCCCAGGTATCACACAAGAAACAGCATCAAACACCAGAATCCATTTCAGTGCATAAAGAGCCAGTTCTTCCGAATCAAAAATGGCTTTATACCTTTTCACCGCTTCCAGAGCTATGTCATAATTCACCCCTGAGAAAGTTTCTCCTTTGTCAAAAGCTTCGCCATTACGGTTAAAAGCCCGGTGATCGCCTGCTTCAAAAACGGTGCTTTTACCAAATTTGCCAGTCAGCATACCGCTAGCCAGAGGAACACGGGCAAGAATTCCTACATTGGCTGCCTTGGCTGCTTCAAAGAAATCCTCAGCTGGCTTGAGGCGCATCATATTGAAGATAATCTGGACGGTTGCGACGCCTGGTCTTTGGATCGCTCTCATGGCTTCGGAAACTTTTTCGACACTTACCCCATAGTGTTTGATTTTTCCGATTTGTTTTAATTCATCAAGTGCGTCAAACACTTCGTCTTTTTCATACACTTCAGAAGGCGGGCAGTGCAATTGAATTAAATCAAGAACCTCAAAACCAGTATTTTGCAGGCTCTCATCCACAAATTTGGCAATGTTGGCAGGATTATACGCTTCGGCAATATGAGGATTCAACTGGCGGCCACATTTGGTGGCAACCCAAACCTGCTCACTTCGTGATTTTACGACTCTGGCTACGGCTTTTTCGCTTAGACCATCACTGTACACGTCTGCGGTATCGATGAAATTGACGCCATTATCGATAGCGGAATGGATAATACTTTCAGCTAATTGATCGTCGAAATCACTACCCCATTTTCCTCCTACCTGCCAGGCGCCTAGTGATACTTCTGATATGTTCCAGTTGGTTTTTCCCAGTTTTCGGTAATTCATTGGTTTCTATTTTTTGAATTGAGAAGGGCCGCAACATTTTGCGGCCCTTCTCAATTCGTATTATGTTATATCATCCCCCGCGACTTTAATTCCAAATACTTATTCACCGTATTCACCGTCAATTGTGAAGGTGGAGTGAGTATCGAAATAATCCCGTGCTGCTCCAATTCCCTTACAATTTGTTTTTTCTCAAAGGAAAAATTCTCACCAATGGTTTTGATATAAATGTCCTCGGTTTTTTCCGGAGTGGATTCGAGCAGTTCTCTTAATTCAGTGTTTTCAAAGAAAATGACCAGTAAAAGATGTTGCTTCGACAGTTTTTTCAGGTAAGGCAATTGCCTTCTCATCGCGGTTACAGACTCGAAATTGGTGAAGAGAATCAGCAGACTGCGATGAGAGATTTTTCGCTTGATAAAAGCGTAAAGACGTGCGTAGTCAGATTCGAGGAATCTGGTTTTTTCCTTGTAAAGCACCTCCATAATCAAATTCATCTGGGTAACTTTACTACTGGCTGGAACGCAGGAATTCACCTTTTTGGAGAAGGTAATCACTCCACCTTTATCCTGCTTATAAATGGCAATATTGCTCAGTACCAGAGAGGCATTAATGGCGTAGTCCAAAAGCGTCATTCCCTCAAAAGGCATTTTCATGACACGGCTTTTGTCCACGAGACAATAGACATTCTGAGCTTTTTCGTCAATGTATTGATTGACCATCAATTTTCCAGATCTGGCAGTGGCTTTCCAGTTAACGGTGCGATAGTCATCCCCTCTGACATATTCTTTGATTTGTTCAAACTCGGTTGTATGGCCCAAACGGCGGATTTTCTTCACCCCGACTTCTGTCAGACGATTGGAAATAGCCATCAACTGGTATTTCCGCATTTGCATATAGGAAGGGTAGGTTGGGACAACTTCGTCAGCGTTAAACTGATATCGTCGTTTTGCCAGCCCAAGAAATCCGGAAACGTAAATATTTAAAGCTCCGAATTCATATTCGCCCCTCTCTACGGGCTTTAACAGATATTTTAAATCACGCTTTTCTTCTTTGGGAATCTTTAGCTTAAATAATAAGTCTCTCAATTGAAACTGTAGCGGCACTTCGTCAATAATCTCCAGATCAACCTGAAAACCATAGTAATTTTCAATAAACAGATAAACGGGATTTTGGTCTCCGTTGGAAAATTTGTCCGGGGTTTTACGCGAGGCAGAAATTCCTTCTTTTGATTTGAAAAGAATAAAGATATCCAGCAGGAAAAAAATGCTGATCATCAGCAAAGCAACCTTGGCCAATGGAAGTAAAACAGGGAAAAGGTACGCCAGAATAAACATCGACGCATCTATCCCCAAAAGGATAAAGAGCCTTGGCCTTAGGTATAATTTTTTAAAGAATTCTGTCACGCTAATAGATTTTTATCGAGGTACTTCCACCTGTTTTACCGTCTCATTTACCACATCCTCAGGAGTAGCTCCTTCCATTTCTTTCTCCGGAGTCAAAATGATCCGATGTTGTAATACAGGCCCGGCGACAAACTGAATATCGTCCGGTGTTACAAAATTGCGGCCTCTCATCGCGGCAATCGCTTTGGAAGTTGTCATCAGATTGATTGACGCCCTTGGAGAAGCTCCAAGATAGATATCCCTGTTTTTCCGGGTATTATCCACGATACTAACGATATATGAAATTAAATTAGGCTCAATATGAATGCCTCTCACAATCTCCTGAGCATTGCGCATCTCTGCAGCAGAAATAATCGGCTGGATTGCATCCAGATTATTTACTCCTTTCCGCCCTTGAAACTCGGTAAGAATGCGAATTTCTTCCTCTTTACTCGGATAACCCACTTCTATTTTAAATAAAAACCGGTCCAGCTGCGCTTCGGGGAGTCGATAAGTCCCTTCCTGCTCAATCGGGTTTTGTGTGGCAATCACCATATAGGGAGGTTCCATAGGATAAGTGATCCCATCAATGGTAATTTGTTTTTCCTCCATCACCTCAAAAAGAGCTGCCTGGGTTTTTGCTGGTGCGCGGTTAATTTCGTCAATCAATACCAAGTTGCTGAAAATCGGTCCGCGACGGAATTCAAATTCAGCTGTTTTTGTATTAAACACGGATGTTCCCAGTACATCTGAAGGCATGAGGTCCGGCGTAAACTGAATCCGCGAAAAACCTGTATCAATGGATCTGGCAAGCAGTTTTGCTGAAAGTGTTTTCGCAACTCCGGGAACTCCTTCAATCAGTATATGTCCATCGGAGAGAATCGCTGCAATCATCAACTCAACCATACGGTGTTGTCCAACGATGATTTTGCCGATTTCATTTTTCATTTTATCAACCGCGATTCTAAATCCGGCTAATTCGGTTTGTGGTTCAAATATTTGTCCTTCTTCCATAAGCAATCCATTATCTGGCTCCTTCCTGGTAAAATTTATCGATATAATGGTTTAGTTGAATTAATTGTTCCTCC
The DNA here is from genome assembly GCA_020438265.1 of Bacteroidota bacterium. Taxonomy (GTDB): domain Bacteria; phylum Bacteroidota; class Bacteroidia; order J057; family J057; genus JAGQVA01. The sequence continues at coordinate 3,434 of JAGQVA010000065.1, read as the reverse complement.
GAAATCTTTTCCGTTTTCCCAATCCAGTCAATCAAACGGAAAATGTTCTGAATTTCCGGCAAAGGAATTCCCGATTTTCCAGCTAATGTTTCCAGAAATTCAGTCGTAAATTCGTGTGTTTTTAAGAAATAATGTTCACGAATATATGCGAGGAAAAATTTAATTTTCTTGGAGGCTACATTTTTATGGTCATTCTGCTGAAAATACAATCGCCCTACGGTTTCAGTAAAATCCAAAGTCGTATTCGGATGAGGTTTGATAATGGGAATAGTACGCTGGGTTCTTTTGGCTTCAAAAGCTGCATAGAGAATCAACGCCAGGATGATTACCCAGAATCCCCAACGCAGTGATTCCTGCCGCATCAGGTAACTAAATGCTCCTTCTGGTTGCGTATTTGGATTTGAATTCCGCCGAAATGTCCCGGTTTTGTAATATTCATCCCAAAAGATCTGATTGTTTTTAGGCAAATAAGAAAGCATACCGGCTACATAACCATGGTTCTTCGGATGAACCATAAAATAATTCGTCATGGCAATCGGATCAGCCGAAAGCAGAATCCCTCCTTTTCCGACCTTTATCTGAAGTAATTTTGCCTTTCCATCTTCGGAAGTAGCCAGTAATTCTGACCGGCGGCTGTCCCAGACTTCAAAAAAGGTATTCATTCTCCGGATCGGATAGGTGAATGATGCTTCTGAAAAGTCGGGTAATTTTAGCGAAATGGTGATCGAATCCTTTTCCTCAATAAGAACACTCTGCGCCTCAAAACCGAGTTTGTCTTCAAAATCAGAAGAGAACCTCCGGGCAGAAATAAAGATATAATTCCCTTCCCTGACAAAACGAAGCATTTCATCAATATCTCCTTTATCAGCAGGGAAATAACTATTGATAAAAATATAATTGGCCTGATTGTATTTTTCGTAGACTAATTGATCAAATAATTCCGTCTCTATATTCGTAATAGAATCCGCTTCAAAAATCTCGGGCAGGAGATCGTAAAGCACATAAGTCCCGTAAGGTTGTTTGTTTTCACTACTAAAAGACTCCTTCCAGGAAAACTGTTTCCCACTCTGGCTGGCAATTCCATAGATAAAGGCTATCAGGAGCACAACCCCAATACCAGCCAGGAGATATATTTGAGTTGAGTTCTTTTTCATTTCTTAAACACTATTCCTGATTGAAAGTCTTTGAATCCGCGCTCTAATTGCTGGTAAACAGCCTGGTCAATGTCAAAATGGCCATACCAAATATATTCAAAATTATAGGTCAGACGGTCAAACGACGACTGTAATTTCGTACCACTCAGCTCCAATTGATATTCATAATTGGTCTTATAAGGTTTCCAGTTGATCCACTTTTTATGATTTAAGGTTTTGAGAGACTCCAGATAAAGAAGTCTGACAGCTTTTCGATAATCGCCCGAAGCGGCAGTTCTTTTGATCAGTTCGTCGAAATCGACTTCTGTAATATCTTTTTCAACAAGCTCGGGAATCTCATCACTTGTGATTTTCCTGGAGGATTTTGAGACCGTATTTTTAGAAACGAGATAAATCAACACAATAATCAGGGCCACGATAGCCACATACATAAGAATTTCCATGAGTCCCCCGAGGTTGGTATTCTTTTTCCGGGGCTCAAATTTTTCTGGTAAAGGCTCCTCTCCGTACTGAAAGTTTTTATCATCCTGGAATTTTTCCAGTGATTCCTCACTGAAAGACCGTTTTGTATTCTGTTTGGAAAATAAATTACCTGTCGGGGAGAGTCCCAGACAAATCGCTACAGTCAGATATATAATGATTCGGTTCAACTATCTCTCTTTTTATAAATTCGCTTCCATATATTTCGCTTCCCGACTGATGGTGATCGGATAAATGACATAATACCATACCACAAAAACCAGAGAAAGGATAATGATGACCAGTTTTAACGCCAGGGGCATTTCTGTTAATCGGGTAATATAAGATTCCAGAAAAGCTGCTAATAAGAATATAGGAATCAGTCCAAAAATGATTTTTACTCCCAGATTGGCTGCTTTTTGAATGGATTGTCTGCGTGAAAATGTTCCGGGAAATAAAATGCTGTTTCCCAACATAAAACCCGCTCCCCCTGCAATGACAATCGCTGATAATTCCAATGTACCATGAATATAAATTACAGGTAGTGCATCACTAATCATTCCATATTTATGAAAAAGTGTCAAAAATGAGCCCAGCATCAAACCATTCTGAAATAATACCCATATTGTGCCTACCGACAGAAAAATCCCCAGCGCAAAAGCCATAAACGAAACCTGAATATTATTATAGGCAATTCTCAAAAACATGGGTAAAGAAGGAGATTCTTTGTAAACACCCATAGGGTCGCCATTTTCGATATTCTCAATGGTCATATCTACATAGCCGTCAGAAAGAACCAATCGCAAAAATTCATCCTCGTGAACAGCCAGTAAAGTGCCAATCAGAAAAGAAAAGGTAAAAAAGACAAAAGCATAAAACATATATTTATGCGCCTGTCGATAAATCAAAGGTAACTCTGTTGTCCAGAATGAGAGAATCCGGTTCTTTTTTTCCTTCTTATTTTTATAAATAGCCAAATGCGTCCTGGCAGCCAAACCGTTTAAATAACGGACTGTCTGACTTTTGGGATAAAAGGTACGAGCGTAGGCAAGGTCGTCTGTTAGTTGGATATAAAGCTCCGCCAACCTGTCGGGGTCCAGTTGTTCATGGTTTTCCTGAAAAAGCATCCGTTCATATTCCAACCACTTATCCTTATTTTGACGCAAAAATGCGGGCTCTCTCATCTATTTTGTGTTATATTTGTTTACTGTCGTGCTATTTGGAGAAAGATAACAAAAATTTCATAAATGAATACGATAATCATTCCTACAACTCAAAATATTGAGTTGGAGTATCCGGTGGCGAATATAGGGGACCGGATTATTGCCGGGGTTGCTGATATTGCGGTGATTGCTCTTTATTTATTTATCTGGACGAAAATTCTGAATACATATTATGAAAATACCTATTCAGAATGGATTGATTATACGACTGATATTGTATGGATATTGGCGTTTTTGCCTGCGGCTTTATACAGTCTGCTCTGTGAAATCTTTTTCTCCGGACAAACAGTTGGAAAACGATTGATGAATACCAAAACCATTCGGGTTGATGGAGCAGTACCTACCATTTCCAATTATATGATTCGCTGGATGCTGCGGATTGTGGATGTATGGATGAGCATGGGTTTTTTACTTGTGCCGGGTGTTATAGGGTTGGTAACCATTTCAGTTAATAAAAAAGGCCAACGACTCGGAGACCTGGCGGCTGGTACGACAGTGATTAAACTAAAACTGGTAACCACTTTTGGAGATACAATGTTTATGGAAACGGCTCAGGATTATGAGGTAGTTTACCACCAGATTCAGAGTTTATCAGATC
>JAGQVA010000668.1 GCA_020438265.1 Bacteroidota bacterium | reverse complement strand
GAATTGCCCTGGAAATGGGAAGGGTAGCAACTTTGGGTCTTGCCCCGGCTGTTTTTGGCCCTATGATGAATATTACGGGTTCTTCCCTGGCTACGTGGTGGAGAGGGAGGCCTACGGAATCTGATCAGGAGACCGAAGAGGCGATTTTAGAGCAAAAATAGAGGTTAGCTTGGGATGTGTTGATCATTTTCTTAAATCTCAGATTAACAGATTTCATAGATCTCTCCCGTTGGTCGAGATGACGTTTAGTCATAGGCGAATACACGCCGCCGTATCGGCGGCATGTAACTAAACAGAGTTGTCTGTCATTTCGAGTGAAGCGAGAAATCTATGTATATTTAGATAATAATGCGCTAAACACATGCAGCGGGATTTTCGCCATTTGGCAAATAATAATTCGGGAAACATACATTTAGATCTTACGGCGTGATATTTGCCCGATATCAAGAAGCTTATCTCTTTATTTTCCTGATCAGAATGATATTTAGTCAAAATCTGTGTATAAAAACATATTCATATCACTATTGATCTTGTTCACATTAGGAAGTTGTTCACAATTTTTTACCGAAGAAAAACCGGAACCAAAACCAGTAAAATGGGAACCATTGTTTAATGGCGATAATTTCTGGGGATGGACTTATTCGGGAGAAGGCAAATGGTGGGTTGAGGACAGTATGATTACGGGATATGGAAAATCAGGTGAAAAAGGGGGAATAATGACGGAAAAAAACTTTGAAGATTTTTCCCTTCGATTTGAGTTTTTATTAGGAAAAGGTCAGGCTTTGGTTTTTCTCGCTGCGGATGAGAAGGATAGCGGACTGATATTAGAGTTGAATGAGGAGAATGGCCTTAAATTTATTGCCGGTTTAAAGAAAGATCATTCTCCTGTAGATATTAAGGCAAATGACTGGAATGACCTATTGATCACTTCGAGAAATGATAGCCTTAAAATTGCGATCAATGGAGGTGAAATATTATCAATTGGCGATCAGAAGCTGCAAAAAGGCCATTTAAGTCTCCAACTCCAGGGGGATCTGGAGTCGGAGGTTAAGTTTAAAAATATCGAAATCAAAGATTTTTAGATTAAACAGAGGCCGTATCCTGTGCCGGAATTTCAATCTCATTTTTAGCTTTCTCCTTAAAAGTAATCCAAAAACCAATCAAAACGGCAGCTGCCAATCCAGCCGGAATCATCCATACCATATACCAGTTATGCCCTACATCCAGGGTATAAGCATCTCCTACCATCCCGGCCAGAATAGTTCCGATAAATAATCCTGCTCCATAAGTGGCGAATGTAATCAACCCCTGAGCTGCCCCTCTCAGCTTCTCAGGCGCAGCTTTATCCACATAAATCTGACCAGCCACAAAGAAAAAGTCATAACAAACCCCGTGTAATACTATTCCAAAAACAACCATCCACATAACCAGAGGGTTGGCTCCCATGGCAAAAAGCAAATATCTGGCTACCCAGGCTCCCATTCCAATCAACATCACCTTTTTCAATCCCAGGCGAATAAACATCAGAGGCATCAATAAAAGGAAAACGGTCTCTGATACCTGTCCCCAGGTCTGAAGTTGGGCACTGTTTTTTACAGAAAGTTCTTCGAGATATACATTAGTCAGTGTATAATAAAAAGCCAGAGGAATACAGATGAGAAAGGACGAAATCAAAACAGTGGCAAATGACCGATCTTTCATAAGTGCCAGCGCATCAAGTCCGAGAATTTCCCTGATTCCTGCTTTTGTGCCTTTTCCTTTGGGGGGTGTATGAGGTAAAGTGAAAGAATAAAGTCCCATCAGTATAGAAGCTCCGGCGGCAATTTTTATGGTAATGGCAGATTGTTCTGCATTGAGAAAACTAATCACATAACCTGTGGCAATCCAGCCAATTGTACCGAGTACCCTGATTGTTGGGAACTGTTTTTCCGCATCACTGATATGATGGAAACTCAATGAATTGGTCAGCGTAATCGTAGGCATAAAAGCCAGATTGTACGCAAGAAGGAGAATAAAAAAGGTTGTGTAATCCTGAACCGAGGCGACTCCATAAAGCAAAACAGCACCAATCAGATGAAGAACACCCAGCAGACGCTCCGTTGAAAAGAAACGATCTGCAACCATTCCTACAAAAAAAGGCGATATCATTGCTGCAATGGCATAGGTACTAAATGCAAAAGCGGCTTCACCATCGCTAAACTGCAGGTTTTTGGTCATATAGGTGAAGATTGTCACAAACCATAATCCCCAAACAAAATAGTTGAGAAACATCATGGTAGACAATTGCAAGCGTAATTTTAGATCCATAATATTGATTAGTTGGTGTTTCAGACAATTTTTTCGACAATCTCTCCCGAGGTTTTGTTTTTCAGAATGAGTTTTTTGCGCCCGTCGGGCATTTTTTCTTCCTTCAAATAAAGGTGATTTTCATCATATTCTTTAAACCCAATTTTAGCAACGGGCTCGTCTCCACCCCGCCAGATGGGTAATTCTACCTTTTCCCACTGGTGAGACTTTGCAGATCGATAACAGGCATCCATAATTGCATTCACTACATAACCATCATAGAAAGACTCCATAGGCTGTTTTCCAGCGTCCAGAGACTCAAGCATATCCTCAAACATGTGATTATACCCAAGCGCGTTTACTTCATCCCCAACCGGGAACATCCAGCCCTTTTCGCTTTCTACCTTTTCTCCTACATAATCTCCCATTCCCACAGCAGTAAAAAGCTCATAACCGGTATGCGTGAAATGATCAATTCTCAGTGTTCCTTCTGTACCTGCAACCTCATCTCTCAGGTCCATTCCGCCCCGATAAGTCCAGCTTACCTCAAACTGAGCAATGGCTCCACTTTCGTACTTAATCAGCCCAATTGCATTATCCTCCGCATCAATTGGTTTTACCAGGGTATCAGCCCAGCACATTACTTCCAGCGGACGATTGTTTTTTCCCATAAAATTGCGACCAATTTCGATGCAGTGACAACCCACATCGATGATTGCTCCTCCTCCGGATTGTTTTGAATCCCAAAACCAGTCACTATGAGGACCAGGATGCGCCTCTCTGGACCGCGTCCATGTAATTTGCCCCAGAGCCCCTTTCCTGACCGCGTCAACGGCTTTGAGTGTTTTGGGGGTATAAGCAAGGTCTTCGAGGTATCCGTGGAATACACCGGTTTTCTCGACGGTCTGAAGCAATTCCAGGGCTTCAGTACCATTCATGGCCAGGGGTTTGGTGCAAAGCACTGCTTTTCCAGCTGCTGCTGCCAGTTCAATAGCTTGTCTGTGAAGATTATTCGGCAGGCCAATAACCACAACGTCCGTCTCGGGATCATTAATAGCCTCGGCCATGTCTGTAGAATAGCGGGGAATGCCCCATTTCTCAGCAAATGCCTTTGCCCGGTCTTCGCGCCGTGAATAGATGTGATGAACCCGGTCTTTGCCTCTTTGCTGATGCAGAGACATGGTATAAAACATACCAATCAGACCCGAGCCAAGCATGGTGATTTTATGCATAATAGTAGTAGCTGATGAATAAAGGTAAGGCTGATACTTTTCTATTTGTAATTCCTTATTATTTATTTTGACTTTCAATTCGTCCTTCTATTCAGAGGAAAAGCAGTAAAGTCAAAATAAGGAATAGAAAATTACAAATAACAAAGTTAATATCAATAATACCGCCCAATCATAGGATGCTCCACAATCGTTTTCTTCAGTTCCAAAGGATCAATCGTCCCA
>JAGQVA010000667.1 GCA_020438265.1 Bacteroidota bacterium | reverse complement strand
TTTTACATACAAATATAGAAAAGACGGAAAAGACAAGGTAATAATAGCCCCTCTGCCAATTAACTGAAACTCAAATTGATCCTGAAAATCAATATTGATCAGTTTCATCGTAAAAAAGCACATCACAAAAAACAGCCACACAGAAAGCAATTTATCCGTGATATTAAGCGGTTTTTTAGTAAGGATAATGACCGCCGCAAATAACGTTTGAGCAATATTGATATGTAAGAAGGCGTCTAGCAGGGTTTTTTAGATTTATTTGGGGGCTAAAATAGGAATTATTTGAGAGAGGGGGGAGAGAATTTGATGTGGTAAGTGCTTGTATGCTGATTATAAGGTGGTTATTTATTAAAGAGGGTAACAAGGGATTATATTGCCAGTTCTATTTAGATTTTTGGGAACTTACCATTTAGGAGTGTAGACATAATTCACAATCATACTCCTTGGTGATTTTCACACATTTTGGGTAAAATGTTCTTTTACAAAACATTAAAATCAAGGAGATCCACCCTCTTCTGTATATGTTTGGCAAATGCAAGCTTTTTATTTTTTTCATCAAAATGAAAATGCTTGTCAAGGGCATAATGCCCTCCTGCATTTCGTGTGTAACTACCAGCATCTACCTGGAAAAAGATACATTGCAACTGAAAAAAATCTTCAACAGGCATGATTGCTTCCCGGGCCTTTTGACGAATTTTCTTCATGGTTTGTAATGGCGTTTTCCTTTTGAGGATAAATTCGCCAATCGGATCACCAGAGGCAAGGGCTGTGGCCAGGTTGGTATGTTTAGCATCTACCCCAAAGGAGTGGAAGAATTTTTTGATGTATGCCGCATTGTATTGGAATTGCAGATATTTATTTCCCTGCGCAATTGCATCAGGTTTCCCAATGTCATGCATAGCCAAAAAAAGCCTGAAGTATCTCATTTCAATTTTTCCTGGTAAAGGCAGGCGTGAAAAATATTTTTCAAATTGGTTCATGACCATATACGTATGCTGCCTTAAAGTGTAGTTTTCTACTACCCCTACACTTTGATGATAGATATTCGGATACAAACCATCCAAAAAATCTATCAGCGAATCAGGAAAAAAAGGATTAGCATCCAAGATAGTATGAAGATCATCTGAGGAGAATGGGAGATGTTCCCTGATAACAGGCGATATGTTTCCTGTATTTCGCATTATTGTAAAAATACGAAAATGTTGATACTCATGCCATGACCCTTTCCAATCGCTCTTTCCACTCCAGGATGAAGTGATATTGATCAGAAATAGAAACCAGAGAAACTTGCGCCCTTGACAACTAATCATTCCCAGGCAGCAATACTTTCTTCCGGGTAAATAACAAGAATCCTGCTGACGTCAATGCTATTCCCGCATTTCTCAAAACTGCGTCTTGTCTAAATTGATTGACAATGAGTTTGGGAGCTGGAGTGCTTTCAAGTTGGCTTGGGTAGTAGAAGTGTTCATATTCATATAGGCTTGGAAGACGAAAGAAGAGCGCGCATAGTAGCAATTTCGGGTTTTTCGGGCAATGATATTATTGTAGCACTAACAGGATTTTTGTCATTGGGGTAGAGGGAGATGATTTGCAAATTATTGAAAGAATTGTGTGTCCCAAGGATGATTCTTCCAGGGGGTATTCGTTCTGTTTAATGAACAACTCATTGCTAATAAATGAGTTCAACATTAATACACTAACTATGAAAAATAGCATTTTATACATCGCCTTTAGCCTTATGGCTATACATACCTTTCCACAGGATACCACCTATCTGGATGCATTCTGGGTGAGCGCTCCCAAAATCGACGCAACTTATTACCGATTATTTTCCGAAGAGAATGGCCAATGGGTTGAAAGAGATTATTTCATCAAAAACGATCAGGTTCAAAGCCAAAGTTTTTACAAAAATCGGGGTAAAAGTAAAATTATTGGTGCCCAAACCTGGTGGTATGAAAATGGACAGATGAGTCAAAGGATTCCTTTTGAGAAAGGAAAACGCGATGGGCTGGCTGAGTCGTGGTATGAAAATGGACAATTGGAGGCCAAAGGCTTGTGGAAAAACAACGAAAAAGAAGGAATTTGGCAGTACTGGTATCCTGGTGGTGCGAAGAAACTTGAGGTTGATTATACCGGGGACATAAAACCTCTCAATTTCTGGTTAGAAAATGGAGAACAAACTTTGGCAAATGGAAACGGCAAAATCATGGAGTATTATGCAAGCGGGGAGAAAAAATACGAAGGAAGTGTTGAGGATTACCATCGAACCGGTAACTGGAAAGTTTTTTATCCTGGCGGTCAAATGATGGAGTCAGTGATATTTGAGAAAGATATGACTACTGGCTTGCACCAATATTGGTATGAAAACGGTCAATTAGAATACACAGGCCAAAGAAAAGATGGCAAAAAAACAGGAGAATGGCATTTTTATACAGAAGAAGGAGAGTTGGCCTATACAGAATACACAAATATCCAAAGCCCCCTTTTTCAGGCGGAGTATACATTGGGCAACAGACCTCCCGTACCTCTTAACATGGATAAAATATCCAAAGAGATTGGTTTCTCAAATGAAGCCCTCATTGGTTTTCAGGAGGGATATATCAGGGTTAAGGTATTCATCGATAAAAAGGGAAATTATCAAAAACACAAAGTAGTAGCAACCGGTGGTTATCGTTTCGCCCAAAATATGATAGAGCAGCACATTCACAAAGTCCGGTTTGTCCCTTCCATCAAAAATTTTGAACACACAGAGGGCTGGGTGGATATGCCGTTTTACTTTTTTAGGTTTTGAGGGGGGGGTATTTTCCAATACAGAAAGTGTTTTGCATTGATTATCAGATACTTATATATAAAAGGATACAAAAAAGGTACAATATTGCCCATTTTACATAGATTTTTAAGGATTTACCCATTTTTGAAACTTATCAGGATGGCAACCAATCTGATGATTGAGAAACAAAGTCAATTGCAATAACTTTTGGTTCTATGATTCGATAAATAATATGATACTGAAAATACTTTACTTTTACTGGAGCTACACGAATATCATCATATCTAATTTGGTACATCTTAGGGTTAAGTTCTAACGCTTCTATCTTATCCCAAACTGCTTCCAGAACGTCAGAGCCTTCGCCAGACTTCCTTTTTTCATGGTATTCATACACTTCATCAATGGATTCCCGAAAAGTATCACGAACTTCTACTGTATATTTCATTGGGACATCAGGTTGTCAAGGTGTTTGCGAAATTCCTCTTTCGTATAGGTTTTTCCTTCTCCTCTAGCGTGTCTTTCCTCGATGGCAGAGATTCTTTTCTTTAAATCATCAGTCATTACAAGCTCATCTTTTTCTTCAGCTTCTTGTACTTCATTCGCCATGAGTTGGCTTAAGGCCGCCAGGATTTTGGCCTTTAGGGAAAAAGGAAGAGGAGTGAATAAGGATATGATTTTTTGTTCGATTGTTGACATAATTACAAGATAAAAATTCCCTCTGAGTTTTACATGATTTTGAGAGGGAAAGTTATCGAAGAGATAGTTTAGTTAAGCTTACTTTCCAATACAAAACTTACTAAATATATTCCCCAACACCTCATCCGTAGATATCTCACCCGTTATCTCGCCAATATAATGCAACACCGTCCGGATGTCTATCGCCAGCAAATCCCCCGTAATCCCCATCTCCAGCCCCTGCTGGACTTCTTCTAAAGCCGCTGCCGCTTTCCGCAATGCTGTCAAATGCCGCACATTGCTAATCACCACCT
>JAGQVA010000666.1 GCA_020438265.1 Bacteroidota bacterium | reverse complement strand
AGACAATTCTTCCCGGGGCATTTGGTTGCGAATATCCAGGAATGACACTTCCGGCCAGGTTAACATTTCATTTGCGGTCCTTGCTGTAGTTTGTATAATTGCTGTATTCGTTTCCGGATATGTGTATAAAAGTTCTATTTCAGAAGGATTTTCTTCAATTTTGGCAATTATCTCAGTCCATTCATTTCCCTTAACCATATAAAGATCAGTTTTGCCAAGAGGAACTTTCTCAATAAGCCTGGAAAGCCGGGGAGAGGCCTTTGATTTGGGTGGAGAGGGAGCAGTCAGAGAATTTTGAGATTGGCAAAAAAAGATTATTCCCAAAAAGAAATAAAGGAACAAAACAACATTTTTCTTCATCATATTATCCTTTCTAGCAAAATATGGCGACAATAAAAATGAAAGAATTTCAGAACAGGTAAACTGAGGCCGAAATAATTAACCTCATTCATCTAATGCAGCCATTTTTGGGTCATTCAATTCAGCAAATTACTAAAACTAATTGGGAAATACAGGATGAGGTTTTGAGCTATTCACAGAATCATTCCTACAATAATCCATCCGCAAACTTAATGATATCCTTCAGCGGATTCTTTAGATTTATCTCAATGGTTGTATCAAGGGGATCATTGGCAAAAGTACCTTTCAGTCGCATACGCACAAACCCGTCATTGACCACATCCAGTTTCCCTTCAAACATGGCATAATTAATTTTCACAACCTGATGAGGACCATTTTCGACGATATATTTGGTTGCTTTCAAGGTGCCTACACTGGCAAATTCCGCTCCTTTTAAAACTAATCCAGCAGCTTTCAGAGATCCCTGAGCTGACTTTTGGGAAGCAATCAGAGGCGCGATTGAGGGATCGAGTTCAATCGGGGTAAAATTACTAAGATGCTGGATGGCTTTTAAGGATTCTCTCGCTCCGGTCAGGGTAATATTCGCGCTGGCTTTGCTGGTTTCCAGCCCAGCGATTTCTGTCATTTTTGCTGCGCGTAAAGCAGCTTGTTCTGTAAAAAAGGGTGCTGATTTTGTCGACCTGACGCCTTTTTCCACAAAGTTTGGCGCGCTGTCAATCCACCTTTTCTTTGCATTGACTATATCATCAATAACTTTGATATCATTGTGTTTGCCATCAATGGAAGATTGCAGACTTTGTACGCTTAATCGTGCTTTTTCAACAGCATCTTCAGCCGCTTTTACTTTGGCCATATCCTTATCCCGCGCTTTTTGTACTTTGGCTTTTCTTTCTTCAATCAAAGGATTCAGCCTATCCAATTCTTTGTTCCATTTCACAATATCTGCCTGAGCATTTCTAAAATCTGCCTGAGTATCCTTTGTAGCCTGGTCAATTTCCTTAGAAGCCTCCCGGGTTATATAATCCATCAAATCCTGCTTCATTTCTGCCTTTATATAAAATCCCGGGGCCTGTTTGAGATTGCTTCCTTTTACATTCAGACTGGCCTCAAAAGAATTGTGTATTTTCCCTGCAATAAAAAAATCAAATCCCTGATCATTCAGGTAAATATCTGTTTCTGCCTGTAACCCCATCAAATGCACCAAACCCGTGGCCCGCACTTTGGGAGGCGCAGTAGCATTTAATGTCAGATCCAATAATGGATTGGGATTTCCCCGGGAGCCGGTCAGTTTAAACATCGATCCGTAGACGATTGGCTGGAGTTCACCATAGGCAGCCACGCCATCGTTATAATCTACACTCATCGCCAGACTTACATGAAGTTCCTGAATCTTCGCATCGCCTTTTACCTTAAAACCAGGATCATAGGTTTTGTTGTTAATTGTAATTCCTGCCGGATTGGGGACAACGGTAAGACGGGCATTTTTCAAACTGAAATTCCCCACAATATTCGTCATCTCCTTTGGAATATTCCGCTTAACCTGTTCACTGACAAATGATTCCAAAATGGCCTGCATATTGAGTTCATTAAGCCCTGCATCCAGCATGGATTCTGAAGGAATCGCAGGATTGACGTACATGGTCAAATCCCCTTCAAAATCCTTGATTTTCATGATACCAGAAAGTCCAACCCCAGGCATGGGAATTGGCACGGTGCGGAAACTCAGGTCCATTCTCATCCAGAGATCTTCGAGTCGCATCCCTTTGATATCCAGGGGATTATTCCATGCACCATCCAAAGCAGCTTCGACAAACAAAGCCTGTGTCATGGCATTTACGCCTGCATTGGCCCGAAAAAGCAATTTGTCTTGTTTTACCTGAAGATCGATCTCCCCTCCCAGAGAAGCTTCCATTTTACCCGGAGCGGGTTTGAGGTTCAAAACGATCTTTCTAAAGGTAGCGTGAGAGCCCAGAGGAATATTTGTATCCACATCTCCTGAAAGAAGCAGGTCATTAGGGTTATTGCTAAAAGCGCCCCGAATATTAATTTTTTCAATCTTTAACAGACGGTCTAATCCTGAAGGACGCAGGTCGTATTTGGCCAGAATATTTACTCCCCGATTAAGCCGTGCATCAACACCCATACGCTGGATTGCTGCCAGTCCTGACTCTGATCTGGCTTCAGAGCTGATGACTAAAGCCGTGTTTTCAAGTTCAATCTTTTCCAGGGGGGTTAAAACCGAATGAATATTTCCAAAGGGGAATCCCGCAGGAAGACCATATCCGATCATATATCCCATTGGCGCGTTTTTCTTTTGATTGACGGGAGAAATATTCGCCTCGATTTCTCCATAAGTACTATTTCCAGTCAGGCTCAGAGATTTTTGCTGAGGTTTAAGAATGACATTAGCCTGTTTAATATCTAAAGCCAAAACCCCGGAAGGGAGCTCGTTCAAAGGAAACTGGCTTTTCTCAATCAGGTTATTCAGCAAATCACTCAATGGAATGGATGCCAATGCAGCTGTAAAGGTCCAGTCAGCGCTGGCGCGATTGGTTTCTCCTGTTAAATCGATAATACTTGAACCAATCTTTGATTTTCCATGTAATCGAAAAATATTCTGCTTTTTCCCCGGGCCGGAATAATTCCGAATTTCATACTCTCCGGTGATACTGCTGATTTCCAAAGGCATAGCCGCAACAGGTTGCCAGGTATCTGCAATTCCCAGTTCGAGATTCATCGTAGTTAATTTGTTCCCTTCAGGTTTAAATGTGAATGTTACGCTTTTTATAAATACACCTTTTTCCAGCGAACCAGGCAACCATTTGTCAATCTTCTGGTCAGTCAGTTCTGAAAAATGTTTGGGTTTTAAGGATACATTTCCACCAAAATTAGCTATGAAAGTCTGGATATTTGTTCCAGACATGCGTACTTCCACACTTGCCTTCTCCGAACGAAAAAAGGTAGCAGTTCCTGAAACAGAAACCCCGGAATTGGCTACCTGTAAATCGGATTCATTGATTTCAATTATCTTAGTTGAGAATAAATTTCCGATGACCTCCACGACCTTTTCTGCCCCTGAAGCCGGGGATTTTATTTCAGCATGGGAAGAAACTGACAAAAAGAGAAGAATTAGAAAGAGGGTTATTTTGGGAGATACAAAGCAAGCAGGATAAAAGGTCAGAGAGATGCGTTTCATTGAAATGGGTCTCAGGGGTTTTGATCAAAATAAGACCTTTTTGCTGAGGTTCCAAATTCTCTTTTAGTGCTTACAGGCTTTGTGAACCTGCCTTATTCACAAATATTATAACACTGAGGTTCACTGAGATAGCACAGAGACTCACAGAGGATAGAGGGAAAATTTTCTTATTACTCCATTTCCCTTCTCCGTGTACCTCTGTGTCACCTCCGTG